>NZ_JAAIVI010000019.1 GCF_011008905.1 Wenzhouxiangella sp. XN201 | reverse complement strand
AGTTACTCGCCATCAGCCTGCGAAGCAGGCGGGCGAAACAGAAGTTGACTTGTCGAGGCCACCACGGCGACAAGTGGCGTCAGCCAATCCAGCGCCCCGACAACAAAGACGAATCGCGCGACGAACGCAAGAAGGCCTCAGCGCTTCTTGCGTTCCTCTTCCTTATCGAGCCGCTGCAGGATATACCACTGCTGCGCCAGCGAAACACCGGCGTTGGTCGCCCAATACAGCACCAACCCGGCCGGGAACAGTGCGAACAGGAAAGCGAAGACGATCGGCAGGCCTTGCATGATCTTGCGCTGCATCGGGTCCATGCCGGCGGCCGGCATCAGGCGCTGGGTGATGATCATGAAGATGCCGTTGAGAATCGGCAGGATGAAGTACGGGTCCGGCTGGCTCAGATCGGGTACCCACAGGAACGCGGTCTGTCGCAGTTCGACCGACTCCAGTAATACCCAGTAGAGCGAGATGAAGATCGGAATCTGGACCAGGATCGGCAGGCAACCACCAAGCGGGTTGACCTTTTCCTTCTTGTAGATCTCCATCATGGCCTGACCGAACTTCTGCCGGTCGTCGCCATAGCGTTCCTTGAGTTGCTGAATGCGCGGCTGCAGTTTCCTCAGCTTGCCCATCGAGCGGAACTGGGCTTCGGTGAGCTTGTAGAAGATCAGCTTGATCAGCAGGGTCAGCACGACGATCGACCAGCCCCAGTGGTTGATCAGGGTATGGATCTTGTCCAGCACCCAGAACAGCGGCCGCGAGAGGATGGTGAAAAACCGATAGTCGACCGTAAGGCGCAGGCCCGGCGCGACCTCGTCAAGACGATTCTGCAGTTTGGGACCGGCATACAGGCGGGCCGTGAATGCATGGCGGTCGCCGCCAGGCACCGTCACCTGCGGTGAGGTGGCGGCCAGCACATACTGCGGAAGTACGTTGCTTTCGACGTGGCGCGTGGTATAGCGATGGCGCTGGTCTTCGGGTGGAATCCAGGCAGCCAGGAAATAATGCTGGATCATTGCCGCCCAGCCGCCACTCAGGGTGGCCTGGAAAGGCTTTTCGGCGATATCGTCCCAACCGATCTTGGTCAGGGCATCTTCGGGGGAATAAACGGCCGTGCCGTTGTAGCTGAACTGCTCGGGATTGGTGAACGCCCAGCCGGCATCGCTGAAGTCCGGCCGGGTTCGCTGGAGCTGGACATATCGGGCACCCTGCCAGTCTGTGGTGGCATCGTTGATGACCTCGATTTCCAGGTCGATGACGTAATCGTCACGATAGAAGATCCAGGTGGCGACGACTTCGAGACCGGATTCGTGCGTCCATGTAAGCGGCACCTCGAGCCGGTCCTCACCGGGCTGCAGCTCGTAGGAATCGCGCTCGAACTCCCAGCGACTTCGGTGATTCGGCGCCGGCTGATCTGCGCTGACCAGTCCGGCCTGGGCGACGAACAACTGTGGCAGGTCCTCGACCAGCAGGACGAAAGGCCGATTGGGCTGATCGACGCTGACCGGGTAGTCCTTCAAACGCAGATCGACCAGGGTGCCGCCGTTGGCGTCGAGATCGACGGTCAGGACATCGGTACTGACCGAAATCCGACGAGATGCCCGGATCTCGGGTTGGGTCGCCGGTACGTCTTCGGCTGCATCCGATGACGAATCGTCGGCAAAATCGGGGACGTCGGGCAGGTCTGCCGGAGCGCTCGGGGCTTCAGACGCTGAAGGATCTGCGGAATCGGCAGACTGCCCGGCGCTTTCCTGAGCCGGACGCGGCGGGGGCGCGTAGTCCTTCTGCCATTCCAGATAGACCATAAAGGCCAACAGGCCGACGAGGAGAAGAAGAAAACTGCGCGTATTCATGAGTTGTCGCTAAACCGCTGCCATAGTTGTTCGAGCGTTGTTCTCAGGGTGTGGCGGTCGGCAGATGCTGCGGCCGACCGGGCCACGACGACGTAGTCAAGCGGTTCGAGCCGCCCGCGCCAGAGCCGGAACGACTCGCGAATCTGGCGCCGTACGCGATTTCGAACGACGGCCCGCGGCGACACCCGGCGCGAAACAGCCATGCCCAAACGCGCGTGCTGCGCGGGTGCATAGTGAATCCGGAATAACTCGTTGCCCCGGTTGCGGCGAGCGGCAAACACGTTTGCAAACTGTGCGCCGGTGAGCAATCGCGCCGAGCGCGGCAGGTGTTGCCGCTCAGGCATTCTCCGCCGACTTACCGGCCGGGATTGGCGCCCAGGCGTTTGCGGCCCTTGGCGCGGCGGGCGTTGATGATCGCTCGGCCCGACTTGCTGGCCATACGGGCACGGAACCCGTGACGGCGAAGGCGCTTGATTCTGGAAGGTTGGAATGTCCGTTTCATGACCGAATCCGTAAACTGTTGGCGATAGAATGATCGGCGCCCTGCGCTTCACGGAGCCTCGGGCGGAAAGGCTTCGCCCGCAAGCGCGAGGAACCGATCAGTCACCGGCCCGTGCGAGCAAGCGCATGGAAGCCTAACAAAAGACATCAAGGATAACGTCTCGGCGTAGTGCATGTCAACGTTTCAGGGCTCGCACAGCAGCGTTACGGGATCTCGCGAGACCGGCCGTCGCGACAAGATGATTTTGCCTGCCAACCGGACTAGACTGGGCGACTTATGACCGAGCAGCAACAAACCGACCAGGTGATCACGCTTTGGCAGCAGTGCCTCGAAAGGCTCGAGCGTCACATTCCGCTGGAGGAACTCAACACCTGGATCCGCCCGCTGCAGCTCGGCAGCAACGGGGGCAGCAAGGTCCATCTGACAGCACCCAACGACCTGGTTCGCGATCAGGTCCGCCAGCACTATCTGGACATGGTGCGCGATTTTTTTGCCCACCACGGTTTCGAGCGTGCCGCGGTGACCATCGATGTCGGCCACCGCGCCGAGCCGCGCCAGGTTCGGGCGCATACGAGTGACGGCGGCGCCTTTGGCCTCGACGATCGCTACAGTTTCGACAATTTCGTACTCGGCAAGTCCAACGAACTGGCCTTCGCCGCTGCCAAGCAAGTGGCCAACAATCCCGGCACCGTCTACAACCCGCTGCTGCTCTACGGTTCGACCGGCCTGGGGAAGACCCACCTGCTGCATGCCGCCGGACGCTTCATTGCGGCGCAGAATCCGAATGCCAAGGTGATGTACATGCATTCGGAAACCTTCGTCAGCGAGATGATCCAGGCGCTCAGGCGCGACAGCATCGACAATTTCAAGCGCCGCTATCGCTCCGTCGACACCTTGCTGATCGACGATATCCAGTTTTTCGGCGGCAAGGACCGTTCGCAGGAAGAGTTCTTCCACACCTTCAATACCCTGCTCGAGTCGCGCCAGCAGATCATCCTCACCTGCGACCGCTACCCCAAGGAGGTTGACGGCATCGAGGCGCGGCTTCGCTCGCGCTTTGGCTGGGGCCTGACGGTATCGATCGAGCCGCCGGACTTCGAAACCCGCGTTGCTATCCTGCAGAAAAAGGCCACCGAACGCGGCCTGGGTCTCGAGGATGACGTCGCTTTCCTGATCGCGCGACGTATTCGCTCCCATGTGCGCGATCTCGAGGGCGCACTCAATTCCCTGATTGCCAACGCCAATTTTTCCGGCCGCAAGATCGACCTCGAATACACCCAGGAGATCCTGCGCGACGTGCTGGCGGTACACGACCGCCTGATCACCATCGAGAATATCCAGAAAGTGGTTGCCGATTTCTACCAGCTGCGCGTGGCCGACCTGCTGTCTCGTCGGCGCAGCCGCTCGATCGCCCGGCCGCGCCAGATGGCCATGTATCTGACCAAGGAACTGACGGAACACTCGCTGCCGGAGATCGGTAATGCATTCGGCGGTCGCGATCACACGACAGTGCTTCACGCCTGTCGTAAAATCGATAGTTTGTGCGAGTCCGACGGTCGCCTGCGCGAGGAACACGCGCGACTGACTCGGGAGTTGACCAGTTGAGGGACAAAGTTGTGGGGAGATGCTGAACAAGCTGTGGACAAGTTTGGACCGAAAAGTTATCCACAGTTCGCCAACAGCAAGCGCAGCCTGTTTTCCGAAGTGGTTTTGTGACACAACTCGTTGAAATAAAAAGGAAATAATCTTGTTCAACAGTTTCAACAGGACCTACTGCTACTGGTTTTTTCTTTATAAACAAGAACAGATACAGGCACACGATTGCCTCGACACGAAGGAGCAACCATGAAGTTCTCGATTCCACGTGAGACGCTGCTGGCACCGATCTCCCAGGTGGTGAACGTGGTCGAACGGCGGCAAACGCTGCCAGTTCTGGCCAATTTCCTGATCGAAGCCGTTGACGAGGGGCTGCGCATCACGGGTACCGACATGGAAGTCGAGGTGATCGCCCGGGCCAAGGCCGAGGTGGCCCAGACCGGATCGATTACCGTGCCGGCCCGCAAGCTGGTCGACATCTGCCGCGCCCTGCCCGAGGGCGTCCAGATCAACGTCCAGCTCAACGATGACAAGCTGGCACTGCACGCCGGGCGCAGTCGCTTCAGTCTGGCGACCCTCCCGGCCACGGAGTTTCCGTCGAGCGACCAGGCCGAAACACTGCAGACCTACGAGGTCAACCAGGGCCGGCTGCGCTGGCTGCTCGAGAAAACATCCTTCGCCATGGCACAGCAGGATGTTCGCCACTATCTCAATGGCCTGCTGCTCGAGTTCCGTGAGGGGCAGTTGCGCGCAGTGGCCACTGATGGGCACCGCCTGGCCCTGGCCGAGGCTGAGGCCGAGATCAGCGGCGAGGTGCGTAGCGTGATCGTCCCGCGCAAGGGGGTGATGGAGCTCAACCGCGTTCTCGAGGACATCGACGAGCCGCTCAAGGTCATGCTCGGCCAGGGTTTTCTGCGCGTTGACCGTGAGCGTATCGTCATGACGACCAAGTTGATCGACGGGCGCTTCCCGGATTACGAGGCGGTCATCCCGCTGAGAAGTGACGATCCCATCCGGGTCGATCGTGGCGAAATGACGCATGCCCTGCAGCGCGCCGCCATCCTGTCGAACGAGAAATACCGCGGCGTACGTCTGGAAATGCTGCCCGACACGCTCAAGATCGTGGCTCACAATCCGCAGCAGGAAGAAGCCACCGAGGAAATCGAGGCCGAGCACAGCATCGAAAAGCTGAAGGTGGGCTTCAACGTCAATTACCTGCTCGACGCCCTGGGGTCCATGGAGGGGGAAAAGGTTGCCATCTCGATCAAGGACGCCAACAGCTCCTGCCTGGTCACGGATACCGACAGCGAAGCGGTGCGTCAGGTCGTGATGCCGCTCAAACTCTAGGTTGGTACTCATCTCTTGAGCCTGGGCCGGCTGACGATCCGGGGGTTTCGTAATCTCGAGCCGCTTGAGCTCGCCCCCGGCCCGGGCGTCAATTGGCTGTTCGGTCCCAACGGGGCCGGCAAGACCAGCGTACTCGAGGCCATTTTCCTGTTGGCCCGGGGACGATCTTTCCGCTCCGCACGCACGACCAGCGTTATTCAGCGCAACGCACAGTCCCTGACCGTCATGGCGCAGCGCGCCGACATTGACCACCGCCTGGGTGTCGAACGGGACCCCGATGGCTGGCGCGGCCGGATCGACGGCCGGGACTGCCAGCGCATCAGTGAATTCGCCGCCCTGCTCCCCCTGGTGCTGATCGAGCCGGGCAGTCACGCCCTGCTCGACGGCGGTCCGGAGCGGCGTCGGCAATTTCTGGACTGGCAATTGTTCCACGTGGAACATGAATATCTGACGGGCTGGCAGCGCCACGCCCGGCTGCTGCGGCAGCGCAATGCCGCGCTCAAGGCCGAGGCCAGCAATGCCGTGCTGGATGCGCTTGAGCCGGAATACCTGAAAAGCGCCGAGCGCATCAACAGCGCTCGCGCTTCGCTGGTCGAAGTCCTGGCCGCCGAAGTGAGCGCTGTGCAGGAAACGCTGGCGTTTCGCCTGCCCGGCCGGATCGGGCTGCGTTATCGGCCCGGTCACCCCGCAGACATCGAGCTGGCCGATGTCGTGCGCGAGCAGCGCGGGCGAGACCGGGAGCGCGGATTCTCCCGTCACGGCCCCCACCGGGCTGAGCTGGTGTTGAGCTGCGGAGAGCAGCCGGCAGCGGAGTTGTCACGCGGTCAACAGAAGCTGGTCGCCATCGTGCTTTTGCTGTCGCAGTTCCAGCGGGTCGAACGCGGCCAGGAATTGGCGCCCCTGCTGCTGATCGACGATCCGGTTTCGGAGCTGGATGGGCCGCACCTGGACGCCCTGATGGCGTGGCTGGTCGAGCGCCCGGTCCAGTCCTGGATCACGGCCACCCGCGGTTCGCCGATCCCGGCGCAGATGTTCCACGTGGAACAGGGCGCGGTCACGCCAATGGTATAATCAGAGGGTTCGCAAGCCCGAATCGCCGGACTGCCTTTCGGCGCGCGCAAACCGACTCAGGAAAACACTTCTTCATGGCGCAAGACAACTACGGTTCGACCAGCATCAAGGTCCTCAAGGGTCTCGATGCCGTCCGCAAGCGGCCCGGCATGTACATCGGTGATACCGATGACGGCACGGGCCTTCACCACATGGTTTTCGAGGTTGTCGACAACTCGATCGACGAAGCCTTGGCCGGCCACTGCGACCGGATCCGGGTGATCCTCCACGGCGACGGATCGGTCAGCGTTTCTGACAACGGACGCGGCATCCCGGTTGATCTGCACGAGGAAGAAGGTCGCTCGGCGGCCGAAGTGATCATGACCGTCCTGCATGCGGGCGGCAAGTTCGACGACGACTCCTACAAGGTTTCCGGCGGACTGCATGGTGTCGGTGTTTCGGTGGTCAACGCCCTCTCGGAAAAACTCGAACTGGTGATCCATCGCCAGGACGAGCGCTGGTACCAGAGCTATACCGACGGCGTGCCCGATGCACCGCTGAAGGCGACCGGCAAGAGCGAGCGAACCGGCACGGAAATTCGCTTCACGCCCAGCCCGGTCACCTTTTCCGACACGGAGTTCCACTACGATGTGCTGGCCAGGCGTCTGCGCGAGCTCAGCTTCCTGAACTCCGGCATTCAGATCGAGCTGATCGACGAGCGCTCGGGCAAGCAGGATCGTTTCATGTACGAAGGCGGAATTCGCTCCTTCGTTCAGCACCTGAGCGGAAAGAAAAGCCCGCTCCACCCCACGGCCCTGCACTTCATCGCCGAGGTGGACGGCATTAGCGTCGAAGCGGCGCTACAGTGGACCGACGCCTATCAGGAATCGGTTTTCTGCTTCACCAACACCATCCCGCAGCGGGATGGCGGCACTCACCTGGCCGGTTTTCGCGCCGCGCTGACGCGCACCATCAATCACTATATCGATGAAGAGGGTCTGGCCAAGAAATCCAAGGTCCAGACCACCGGTGACGATTGCCGCGAAGGCCTGATTGCGGTGCTCTCGGTCAAGGCGCCCGATCCCAAGTTCTCGTCGCAGACCAAGGACAAGCTGGTTTCGTCTGACGTCAAGCCGGCCGTCGAGTCCGCCCTGTCCGGGCACCTGCGCGACTTCCTGCTCGAGCACCCCAGCGAGGCCAAGGTCATCGTCGGCAAGGTGATCGAGGCTGCCCGCGCCCGCGAAGCTGCCCGCAAGGCGCGCGACATGACGCGCCGCAAGGGTGTGCTCGATGTGGCAGGCCTGCCGGGCAAACTGGCCGATTGCCAGGAAAAGGATCCAGCGCTGTCGGAGCTGTTCATCGTCGAGGGCGACTCCGCCGGTGGCTCGGCCAAGCAGGGCCGCAACCGCAAGTACCAGGCGATCCTGCCGCTCAAGGGCAAGATCCTCAATGTCGAAAAGGCACGTTTCGACAAGATGCTGGGGTCGGCGGAAGTCGGCACCCTGATCACGGCCCTGGGCACCGGCATCGGCAAGGACGAGTTCGACATCGAGAAGCTCAGGTATCACCGCATCATCATCATGACTGACGCCGACGTCGACGGCTCGCACATTCGCACCCTGCTCTTGACCTTCTTCTACCGGCAGATGCCGGCGCTGATCGAGCGTGGGCACGTCTATATCGCCCAACCGCCGCTGTACAAGATCAAGCAGGGCAAGCAGGAGTGGTATCTCAAGGACGAGGCCGAGATGAACCATTACCTGCTCGAGCGCGCCCTCGACGGTGCCGGGTTGTTCCCGTCGGCCGAGGCGCCGGCGATCGACGATGCTGCGCTGGGTGAACTGCTCAAGAACTTCCAGCAGGCGCGCCTGGTCGGTGAGCGTCTGAAGCTCCGATACGATGCCGATGTAATCGAGCAAATCGTTGATTTCAAACCATTTTCTCTCGAAGAGGGTTTCGATTTCGATGCCTGGGCCGAGGCCCTGACCGCGCGGCTGGAGCAGACCACCCCGGCCGGAGTGAGTTGGAAAATCAAGCCCCTGACCGGTGGCGGCGTGGTCGTCTCGCGCTTTGCCCAGGGCGTGGTGCAGGACACCGTGCTGGATACCTCTTTCTTCAACTCGCCCGAGTACGCCCATCTGGCGCGGGTCGGTGCGGCCGTGCACGACCTGTTCGAGGAAGGCGCCCGGATCGAGCGCGGCAATCAGCAGCGGCCGGTTTCCCGCTTTGCCGAGGTGTTTGACTGGTTGATGGATGAATCCCGCAAGGGCCGCAGCTTCCAGCGCTTCAAGGGCCTGGGTGAGATGAACCCCGAGCAGCTCTGGGATACCACGGTCAATCCCGAGACACGGCGTTTGCTGCGTGTGAATATCGAGGATGCCGTGGCGGCCGATGAGATCTTTTCCACCCTGATGGGCAGCGAAGTCGAACCCCGCCGGGCTTTCATCGAAGACAACGCCCTGCAAGTGTCGAACCTGGACATCTGACGCGGCCTGATTGCGCGGGACAGGCCCGGATCGCCTAAAGCTTCGAAAAACGAGGAAAAATTCGAAATTCCAGGCACCAAGTACCAAACAAATTCGAATGAGCAAAATTCGAAGGTTCCAAAAAAGCTGGTGCTAGAACCGACAACTTGCAACTAATCAACGTTGGCCAGCGCGGTCTTGAGATCGTCAAAGGCGGGTCCGTTGTCGACGGGTGAATCCCCCACAACACAGAGCTTCAGGCCGGCCCGGTCGGCGGCTGCGATCAAATCCTGATCGGCGCCGATAAGCGCCATTTCGCCGACGTTGCGACCATATCGTCGCGCGGTCTGTTGAAAATCATTCTTCTGTTTCTCGCGGCGGCTGAACAAACCGGTGCCGAAATAGAGCACCCCGTCGAGCTCGGCGCCGGCGCGCATGAAAAGCTGGTGGAACTGCTGCTGCAAGGCCAGGTCGCGGTCGACGTTACGCCGGGTCGGCCGCCAGCTTCTCGGCCGCGGTGCCACCAGCAGGATGCGGTGTCCCTTGCGCTGAAAACTCACAACCTGCTCGATACAGCGCGCGTCCGGACGGTCACGCTCGGTGAGCAGTGAGCGCTCGATCAGGACGGGTGCGGCCGGCGCGGCCATCAGCGTCCCAGCCGGGCGACGTCGGCGACCTGCAGGAACTGCCGGCGCAGGCGCTCGAGCAGGGCCAGGCGGTTGGTGCGCAGGGCCTTGTCGTCGCACATCACCATCACCTGGTCGAAGAAAGTATCGACTGGCTCACGCAGCCCGGAAAGCACCGAAAGCGCGGCTGGGTAATCGGACCGCACCAGGGCTTTTTCGACTGAACGCTCGGCCGCCGCGATTGCAGCTGAAAGCGATTTCTCGGCTTCATCATGAAGCATTTTGTCGCTAACGTCTCCAATTGAGCTTTCTTCCGCTTGTTTCAGAAGGTTGCTGGCGCGCTTGTTCGCGGCCACCAGGGAGGCCATGGTCGGGTCGTCGGCGAAGGCCTGCACGGCGCGGGCGCGGGCCATGAAGTCGGCCACCGAACCGGCCCGGCCGGCGGCGACGGCGTGCACGGTATTGGCCTCGATGCCTTGCTCCGAGGCCCAGGCCCGCAGTCGTTCGAATACGAACTGCTCGACTTCGTCGATCAGGCCGGCATCGACTTTGACCGCGTCCCTGAGTATTTTGGCCGCAGCCTCGACCATGGCGCGAAGCGGCGTGGCGGTTCCCGATTCAGCCAGGATGCGGACCACGCCGAGAGCAGCCCGGCGCAGCGCGAATGGATCCTTTCCGCCCTTGGGTTTCTGGCCGGCGGCGAACACGCCAAGCAGGGTGTCGAGGCGGTCGGCCAGGGCCAACGCCTGTCCGGCCGGATCCGCTGGCAGATCGTCACCAGCATGGCGCGGCCGGTAATGACTTTCGATGGCATCGGCGACGGCCGGATCCTCGCCGCCTTCCAGGGCGTAGTAGCGCCCCATGATGCCCTGCAGCTCGGGAAACTCGCCCACCATTTCCGTGACCAGGTCGCATTTGCACAGCCCGGCAGCGGCGCGCGACGTTTCAACATCCGCTCCGATCGCCTCGGCCGTGTGGTCGACCAGGCGTTCCAGGCGTCGCGCCTTGTCGCCGATGCTGCCCAGCTTTTCCTGGAACAGCACCGCATCAAGCCGTTCACGCTTGTCGCCCAGCGCTGTTCGACGATCCTGGTCCCAGAAGAAGCGTGCGTCGGACAGGCGCGGCCGGATTACCCGCTCGAAGCCGGCGGTCATCAGTGCCGCATCCTTGCTTTCGATGTTGGCCACGGCGATAAAGCGCGGCGCCAGCGAGCCGTCAGGTCGGCGCAGGGCGAAACTCTTCTGATGTTGTTCCAGCGAAGAAATCAGGGCTTCTTCCGGCACGGCCAGGAAGGACTCGTCGAAATGGCCCATCACGGCCACCGGCCATTCGGTCAGGCCGGCGACTTCGTCGAGCAGGCCCTCTCGCAGCACCGGCTCCAGCTTCGCGTCCCGGGCCAGCGCTTCGGCCTGTTCGGCAATGCGTTGGCGCCGCCGCTGGGGATCGACCAGGACGAAGGCCTGCTCAAGGACCTTTTCGTAGTCCACGGCGTCGCCGATCTCGTGCCAGCCGGGCGCGTGAATGCGATGGCCGCGCGTGCGCGTTCCGGCCTCGAGCCCGAAGTATTCGAGTTCGACCGGGAGGTCGCCGTGCAATACCAGCAGCCAGCGCACCGGCCGCAGGAAACGTTCCTCGCGATCGGACCAGCGCATCGAACGGGCGCCGGCCATCGAGCGGATGGTGGCATCGAACATCGCCGGCAACAGCTCGACCAGGCTCTTGCCCGCTTGTTCGACGCGGGCGAACAGCCAGCGGCCCTGGTCGGTCTCGAGCCGCTCGAGCTCGTCGACCGAGCGGCCGACGCTGCGGGCAAAACCTTCGGCCGCCTTGGTCGGCTGCCCGTCGGCATCGAATGCGACGTTCTCGGCCGGGCCCTTGCGCTCGAGGACCTGGTCAGCCTGACGGGCGGCCACGTCGTAAATGCGAATCGCCAGGCGCCGCGGTGTGCCCAGCCGGACAATGCCTTCAGTGGAATCGATCAGCCCGGCTTCTTCGAGCCGTGAGCCCAAGCCTTCGGCCAGCAGGCTGAGTTGCGCGTCGATTTGCGCGGCCGGCAGCTCTTCGCAGCCGATTTCGATCAGCAGGTCGGCGCGTTCGCTCATGCCGCGACCTCCCCGGCATCTTTCAGGCCCGGAAAGCCGAGCGATTCGCGCCGCGCCAGGTAGGCCTCGGCGACGCGCCTTGAAATATCGCGCACGCGAAGAATATAGCGTTGTCGTTCGGTCACCGAAATGGCCCGGCGCGCGTCGAGCAGATTGAAGGTGTGCGAGGCCTTGAGCACCTGGTCATAGGCTGGTAGCGGCAGGTCGGCCTCGACCAGGCGGACGGCCTCGTTGTAGCAGGTATCGAACCAGGCAAACAGGCTGTCGACGTCGGCCTGTTCGAAGTTGTAGGCCGACTGCTCGACCTCGTTCTGGTGGAATACGTCGCCGTAGGTCACGGTGCCGAACGGCCCCTCGGTCCAGACCAGGTCGAACACGCTGTCGACGCCTTGCAGGTACATGGCCAGGCGCTCCAGACCGTAGGTGATCTCGCCCATGACCGGCTTGCTGGGCAGGCCGCCGGCCTGCTGGAAGTAAGTGAACTGGGTCACTTCCATGCCGTTGAGCCAGACTTCCCAGCCCAGGCCCCACGCACCGAGCGTCGGCGACTCCCAGTTGTCCTCGACGAAGCGGATGTCATGCACACTCGGGTCGATGCCGATGGCGTCGAGCGAGCCGAGATAGCGCTCCTGGAAATCCAGCGGCGAGGGCTTCATCACCACCTGGTACTGGTAGTAGTGCTGCAGCCGGTTGGGGTTTTCGCCGTAGCGCCCGTCGGCGGGCCGCCGGCAGGGTTGCAGGTAGGCCGCGTTCCACGGTTCGGGACCGATCGAGCGCAGGAAGGTCGCCGGGTGGAACGTGCCGGCACCCACTTCCAGGTCGAGCGGCGCGGTCAGTACGCAGCCCTGGTCGGCCCAATAGCGGTCGAGAGTGCGGATGAAATCCTGAAAATTCACGGTCTGAACCCGACTTGTGCGGTGCAAAGCACACCAGTATACCTTTGGCGCGCTGCCTTCGGCTAACATGCGGACCATGAGTCTGCCGCGCATGTTGATCGTCAAGACCGGCTCGGCCGTGGCCGAGGCGCGCGAGCGATTCGGTGACTTCGAGCACTGGTTTCACCGCGCGCTGGATCGGGAACGTTACGACATTGACACGCGTACGGTCTGCGAGAATCCCACCCTGCCCGAACCGGATCAACTCGAGGAATACGCCGGTGTGATCGTAACCGGCTCACCCGCGATGGTCTCCCACCGGCACGACTGGTCGGAGCGCACGGGAGAGTGGTTGCGCGCGGTCATCACCAAGGACCGGCTACCGGTGCTCGGGGTGTGTTACGGCCATCAGTTGATCGCCCACGCCCTGGGCGGTCGGGTCGGGCCCAATCCGGATGGCCGGCGCATGGGCACGCGACGCTTCGATGTCGAAGACCCCGGGGATGACCTGCTTTCGGTTCTTTCGCCTTATGCAGCCGTTCACGTCACGCACCTGGAAGTCGTACTTGAACCACCTTCGACGGCATGTGGACTTGGCCGCACCGAGGGTGATCCCCATCATGCGCTTCGCTTCGGCCATCGCAGCTGGGGCGTGCAGTTTCATCCCGAATTCGACGCGGCGATCATGCGATGCTATGTCCAGGCACGTGCCGAACTCCTCGAAGGCGAAGGCATTGACAGCCGTGCCATCGTCGATGCCGTAGAGGAGACTTCGTCGGGAATCCGACTGCTGCGGCGATTCGCCGACCTTTGTGGAGCCACCGGAGACCAGGACCATGGTGAAAGCCGCTGACAAGACCCTTCGCTTTCTCGGCGCCGCCGGTACCGTTACCGGCTCCAAGTTTTTGCTGCGCTGCAAGCGCTCGCATTACCTGATCGATTGCGGTCTGTTCCAGGGCTACAAGAACCTGCGTGAGCGCAACTGGCGGTCCCTGCCGATCAAACCCTCGCAGATCAAGCACGTGATTCTCACCCACGCGCACATCGATCATTCCGGATGGCTGCCGGTGCTTTGCCGGGAAGGCTTTGCCGGCAAGATCCTGGCAACACCGGCCACGCGGGATCTGTGTCGCTACCTGCTGCCTGATAGCGGCTTCATCCAGGAAAAGGATGCCGAGGACGCCAACCGCGGCGGCTGGACAAAACACCGGCCGGCCAGACCCCTGTACACCAAGGCTGAAGCCGAGGCCTCGCTCAAGTATTTCCGGGCGGTTCGATTCCACGAACCCTGGCGCACGGACCACCTGTCATTGCTGTTCCGTCATGCCGGCCACATTCCGGGCGCGGCGACTGCGCAGATCGACCTCGACGGTACGCGCATCGTCTTCAGCGGCGACCTGGGCAACTACAGCAGCGCCACCATGCCCGAGCCCGAGCCCGTTGCCGAAGCCGACTACCTGGTCGTTGAATCCACCTACGGCAACCGAAGTCGCAACCACGAAGACCCCGAGGCCGAAATAGCCCGGGTCGTCAACGACACCGTAGGCCGCGGTGGCACTGTGATCATCCCGGCCTTCGCCGTCGGGCGCACGCAGCTGTTGCTGCATCACCTCAATCGCCTGATCCGCTCGGGCAGCATCCCGACGATCCCCGTCTACCTCGACAGTCCGCTTGCGATCAATGCGACGCAGGTGTTTGCCGACCATCCCGATGATCATCGCCTCAGCGTGGACGAGGCCGAGGCGGCTTGTGCCCTGCCCGAGTACGTGCAAGACGTGGAAGGTTCGAAAGCGCTGGATCGCAACCCGCATCCGAAGATCATCATCGCCGGTAGCGGCATGGCCACCGGCGGACGGGTCATTCACCACCTCAAGGCCTATGTGCCGGATGCTCGCAACACCGTGTTGTTTGCCGGCTACCAGGCCGGCGGTACGCGGGGTGCGAAAATGGTCGCGGGCGAAGAGTCCGTGAAGATCCACGGCCAGTACTGGCCGGTGCGTGCCCGGGTCGAGAATCTCGACATGCTTTCGGCCCACGCCGATGCCGACGAGATCATGCGCTGGCTTGCAGGCTTTCGACGACCGCCGCGGAAGACCTTCATCGTTCACGGAGAACCCGATGCTGCCGACGCGATGCGCCTGCGCATCCAGGAAGAACTCGGGTGGGACTGCGAAGTGCCCGACGATGGATCGGAACACGAATTGGCATGAGCCACCCATCGGACGCGCCCGAGGGCAATAACCTCCTGGCTCGTCGTCTGGGGCTGGACACGCATGATCAGCTGGTGGTGATCACACACCGGGACTGTCCGGTCTGCCGCTCGGAAGGTTTTTCCGCCCATACCCGGGTACGGCTCAAGAACGGTCGCCGATCCATCATCGCCACCCTTTATCAGGTCGACTCGGGGCTGCTTGACCCGTACGAAATCGGACTATCGGAATCCGCCTGGAAGCATCTGGAGGTTGCCGAGGGCGATCCGATTCACATCAATCACCCGCAGCCGATCGTTTCGCTCAGCGCCGTTCGCGGTCGCATGTATGGAAAACGGCTGGATCGGGCTCAGATGCATGCGGCCATCAATGACATCGCCGCCGGGCGTTATGCCGACGTGCACCTGGCCATGTTCCTGACCAGCATGGTCGCCCGCGACCCCGATGACGACGAGCTCAGCGACATGATTGCCGCGATGGTCGCCGCCGGCGAACGTCTGGAATGGTCGCGCGAGATCATTGTCGA
The DNA here is from genome assembly GCF_011008905.1 of Wenzhouxiangella sp. XN201. Taxonomy (NCBI): domain Bacteria; kingdom Pseudomonadati; phylum Pseudomonadota; class Gammaproteobacteria; order Chromatiales; family Wenzhouxiangellaceae; genus Wenzhouxiangella; species Wenzhouxiangella sp. XN201. The sequence goes on along the minus strand of NZ_JAAIVI010000019.1, from coordinate 125,318 downwards.
CAAGCACTGCGTCGGCGGCCTGCCCGGCAATCGCACCACGCCGCTGGTGGTCGCCATCGTGGCCGAGCACGGACTGTGGATGCCCAAGACTTCCTCGCGGGCGATTACCTCCCCGGCCGGAACCGCCGACACAGTCGAGACCATGACCCGCGTTGACCTCGACATCGAAACGCTTCGAGCCGTGGTCGAAGAGCACGGCGGCTGCATGGCCTGGGGTGGCGCCATGCGACTCAGCCCGGTCGACGACACATTGATCCGAGTCGAGCGTTTGATGGATATCGACGCGGAAGGCCAGATGGTCGCCTCCGTGTTGTCGAAGAAGGTGGCGGCCGGGTCCACCCACCTGGTGCTCGATGTCCCCATCGGCGAGACCGCAAAGGTACGTTCCCGTCACGATGCCGAGCAGCTGTCAGCCCGCATCGAGCGCATCGCCAAACGCTTCGGCATGGTCGTGAAAGTGATGGTCACCGACGGCAGCCAGCCGATTGGTCGTGGAATGGGGCCGGCCCTGGAAGCACGCGATGTCATGGCGGTGCTCGACAATGCGCCGGATCAGCCGCACGACCTGCGCGATCGCGCCGTGCTCCTGGCCGGCGCCTTGCTTGAACTGGCCGGCGCGGTCGAAGCGGGTCAGGGTGCGGCAAGCGCGGAGGCGGCGCTTGCCGACGGCCGGGCGCGGCGCAAGTTCGAGGCCATTTGCCGGGCCCAGGGCGCCTGGCTCACGCCGCCGGAAGCCACATATCGGGAAGACATGATTGCGGCCGGTTCCGGTGTCGTCACCCGCTTCGATAACCGGCGCCTGGCCCAGGTCGCCAAACTGGCGGGTGCGCCCGGCGCACCGGCGGCCGGCCTGGCCCTGCATGTCCGCCTCGGCGATCGGGTCGAAAAGGGTCAGGCGCTTTACTGCATTCACGCCGAGTCACGCGGCGAGCTCAACTATGCGCGCGAGTTTGCCGCGACCAACGGCATCATTCAAATCGATGCGGAGAAAAAATGAGTGCCGGGTCGAAGATCGCTATTGCCAGCTTGCCGGGTGCCGGCGAGCTGGCCGCGTCGCTGGCCAATCACCTCGGGCTCGGCCGGGTCGAACTCGAACACCGGCGCTTCCCCGACGGCGAAAGCTATTTGCGCTTTCACGACACGGTCGACGGCGCCGACTTGCTGTTGGTCGCCCGCCTGGACCGGCCCGACGAGCGTGTGCCGGCGCTGCTGTTCGCCGCCGATCTGGCCCGTGACCTTGGCGCCGCCCGTGTCGGCCTGGTCTGCCCCTACTTGCCCTACATGCGCCAGGATCAGCGTTTCAAGCCGGGCGAGGCGCTGACCTCGCGAACATTCGCCTGCTGGCTTTCGGCACACTTCGACTGGCTGGTGACGGTCGATCCGCACCTGCACCGCTATGCCGGCCTCGACGAGATCTATTCGATACCTTCGCAGGTGGTTGGCGCCGCGCCGGCCCTGGCCGACTGGATCGCCGATCAGGTGCCCGATCCGGTGCTGATCGGCCCGGACGGGGAAAGCGAGCAGTGGGTTTCGGCCGTCGCCGGCCATCGCGACCTGCCCTGGCGCGTATTCTCCAAGGTGCGCCGCGGTGATCGAGACGTGTCCCTGACCGATCCGGATTTGAGCGGTTTGAGTCACCGGACTCCGGTGCTGGTCGATGACATCATCTCATCGGGAACGACACTGATCGAGGCTGCCAGCCGGATCGTGGAAGCGGGGCTTCGCCGTCCGGTCGCCGTGGGCGTTCACGGTCTGTTTGCGGACGAGGCACGGACAGCGCTGGCTGCTGCCGAGATTGAGCGGGTGGTCTGTACCAATACCGTCGCTGCGCCGGAAGCGGCCATCGACATCGCCCCGCTGCTGGGCGGGGCGATCAAAGACGACTTCATCCGTCGCTAGCTTGGCGTTAGATCAGGCCCAAGAGGCTCGCCAAAACGACCAGAATCAGCGCCGGCGTGACCACGCGCACCAGCCACAACCAGGCGGTAAAGGCCCAGTCGGGCATCTTCTTGTCGAGTTCTTCGTGGGTGATCTTGCTCGAAAGCACCCAGCCGGCGAAGACCGCGATCAGCATGCCGCCGAGCGGCATCATGATGTTGTTGGCGGTGTGCTCGATGGCGCTCATGATGTCGCGCCCGCCGATCGACACGTGCGACCAGACATTGAAGGAGAACACCGACGCCATGCCGGCCAGCCAGGCCAGCAGGCCGACGACCAGGGCGGCTGCCTTGCGCCCGAGGTTGGTGCGCTCGACCAGGTAGGCCGTACCGGGCTCGAGCAGGGAAATCGAACTGGTCCAGGCAGCCACCGACAGCAGCAGGAAGAACATCATGCCGTAGAGCGTGCCGAAGGGCATCTCGTTGAAGGCCAGCGGCAGGGAAGTAAAGATCAGTCCCGGGCCACCGCCGGCCGGGTCAATACCGAAGGAGAGCACGACCGGGAAAATCGCCAGACCGGCGACCAGGGCCACAACCGTGTCGGCGGCGGCCACCGTGATACCCACGCGCGGAATGCTGACCCCGGCAGGCAGGTAGGCACCGTAGGTCATGATCGCGCACATGCCCAGGCTGAGGGTAAAGAAAGCCTGACCCATGGCGGTCACGATCATGGACCCCGAGACCTGCGACCAGTCGGGGCTGAACAGGAAGCCGACCGCCTCGATGAAATGACCAGTGCTCATCCCGTAGCCGAGCAGGATCAGCAACAAAGCCAGCAGGACCGGCATGAGGATACTGACCGCGCGCTCCAGACCACGCTCCACGCCGAAGGCCACGACGCCGAGGGTCATGCCCATGAAGATCGCGTGCCACATGGTCAGTTCGGCCGGATTGCCCAGCAGGCCTTCGAAGGTCGCCTGGGGATTGGAAATGGCCGCGCCACCGAAAAGCTGCTTGAGATAAAGGAATCCGTAGTGCAGGGTCCAGCCGGCCACGACCGAATAGAACGACAGCACCAGAAAGCCGGCGATGATGCCCATCCAGCCGATGCCGGTCCAGGCTCGGCTGGCGCCGGCGTCATCGGACAACTCCTTGAGCGAGTTGATCGGGCTCATGCGACCGCGGCGGCCGATGACGATCTCCGAGAACATCACCGGCAAGCCGACCACGGCGATACAGGCCAGGTAGATCAGGACGAAGGCACCGCCGCCGTTGTCGGAGGTCACATACGGAAAGCGCCAGATATTGCCCAGGCCGACAGCCGAGCCGGTGGCGGCCAGGATGAAGGCCAGCCGTGACGACCACATGCCGTGAATGGAAGTGGTTTTCATTGGTTCAGGTCCCCGAAGATTTCGTTGTCCTCACAAGCGGGCAATTGTGCGCCAAGGTCCTTTTGGGTGCAAACCTGGAGGAACTGGCGTCTTGGATCGAAGGATTTACTGTCCGCTTGCTCGGAGGCGTGATCTCGCGCCGAAGGACAAGTCGTACGAGCGCCCCGCCTGCCCCCGGCCGCGTCCACCTACAGCCTTCAAGGCGATCACCAAACCAGGAGCATCATGCGGCAGAATGAGGGCTCATGAATCCCGTTCTCGTCATCGAAGACCTGCATTTCGCCTGGCCCGGCCAGGACGAGGCGGTACTGGATATCGAACGGTTTTCGATCGCACCGCGGGAGAAAGTGTTTCTGCACGGCCCCAGCGGGTCGGGCAAGTCGACCCTGCTGGCGGCAATCGGGGCGCTGGTGATTGCGCAGGCCGGACGAATCGAATTGTGTGGCCAGGACCTGTCGGCCCTGTCGCGCGGCGGTCGGGATCGGTTCCGGGCTGACCATCTCGGTGTGATTTTCCAGCAGTTCAACCTGTTGCCCTGGCTGGACGTGATCTCAAACGTCACGTTGCCCTGCCGCTTCTCGAAAGCGCGTGCCCACCGCGCTGGCGCTGTGGAAAGAGAGGCCGCCCGGCTGCTCGAAGGCATGGGGCTGGAGGCCTCGCTGTGGCATCGCCGCGCCGACCAGCTCAGCGTCGGCCAGCAACAACGGGTGGCCGCGGCCCGCGCCCTGATCGGCCAACCCGAACTGATCCTGGCCGATGAACCGACGTCGGCACTGGACGCCGACCGGCGCGATCGCTTTCTGGCCCTGTTGTTTGCCCGGACCGAGGAAGCCGGCAGCGCCCTGTTGTTCGTCAGTCACGATCGCGATCTGGCTGCGCGCTTCGACCGCGTTCTGGACCTGGCCGAGATCAACCGAGCGGACATGCCGGCATGACCCTGTTGCGCCTGGCCTGGCACTCCCTGCTCAACCGCCGCGTGACGGTAGTGCTCACGATCTTTACCATCGCCCTGTCGATCGCGCTGCTGGTGATGGTCGAGCAACTGCGCCAGGATGTGCGCGAAGGCTTCTACCGCTCGGTCTCCGGAACCGACTTGATCGTCGGAGCACGGACCGCACCCGTGCAGCTGTTGCTCAATACGGTTTTCGGCATCGGCACGCCGGGCAACAATATTTCCCACGACACGCTCGAGCACATCGAAGACCAGCGTATGGTCGAGTGGACGATCCCGCTGCTGATCGGCGACAGCCATCGTGGCGAGCGGGTTATCGGGACGACGCAGGATTTCTTCGAACACTACCGCTACGCCGATCGCCAGTCGCTCGAACTGGCCGCCGGCGAAACTTTTCGGGATCTGTTCGACGTGGTCATCGGTCACCAGGTGGCGCGGCGCTTCGGCTACTCGGTCGGCGACGAGCTGCACCTGGCGCACGGCGGCGGTAATGTCAGCCTGCACGAGCACGATGACCACCCGTTTACCGTTCGCGGGGTGCTCGAGCCGACCGGCACGCCGGTCGACCGCAACCTCTACATTCCGGTCAACGCCTACGGGGTGATCCACGTCGGCTGGGAATCGGGCGTTCATCGACCCGGCTCGGGTCTGGATGCCGAACAGGCGCGCGAACAGGCGCACGAGCACATGCCCGATGAGATTTCCGCCGTGCTGGTCGGCCTGACGACGCCCGCGGCGGTGTTCGGCTTGCAGCGCGATCTCAACGAATACGAAGCCGAAGCCATATCGGCGGTGATGCCCGGCATCACGCTGCAGCAGTTGTGGCGTCTGACCGGCGTGGCCGAGCTGGTGCTGCGCGCTGTCGCCGTGCTGGTGGTCATCACCGGCCTGCTCGGCATGGTCACCGTCTTGCTGACCACGCTCAACGAGCGCCGGCGCGAGATGGCCATCCTGCGCGCAAACGGCGCGCGCGCCTGGCAGATTGCCGCCCTGCTCGTGTTCGAGGCCGGCCTGATCGTGGCCGCCGGCCTGCTGCTGGGCATCGGCCTGGCCGCGGCAGCAATCGTCGCGCTGGGCCCCTGGCTGCTCGACGTATTCGGCCTGGCGGTGGGCGTGACCCTGCCCGAGCCCTGGCAATGGGCGGTACTGGGCGGTATTTTCGTGGCCGGCTTGCTGGTGGCCCTCGTTCCGGCGATCATGGCTTATCGCCGCACCCTGGCCGACGGCATGCAGGTCCGGCTTTGAACCCTGCGGCCGGACCGGCTGTCCCTTGTATCAGTGAACTCGAATCAAGCAACGGGAACTTCATGAAGCACAAGCTCATCAAGGTCGGAGCGGTTATTGGCCTGCTCCTGGCCGGTACGATATCGGCCAACGACGTGCGTGAGGTCGAGTGGATGGACCTGATGCCCGATGAAGAACGGACGGCCTGGGAAGATGCCTCCGAGAATGTCGATCATTCCGGTTATGCCTCGGCCGAAGAGTTTCAGTCCTGGGAAACCGTGGGCGAACTCGACGGGAAGCGGATCCGGATTCCCGGCTTCGTGGTGCCGATCGAGACCGACGGCGAAGGCCGGCTCGAGACTTTCTTCCTGGTGCCCTACTTCGGCGCCTGCATCCACGTCCCGCCGCCGCCGGCCAATCAGATCATCTACGGCCGTCTCAAAGAACCCATCGAAATGGTCAATATCTGGGATGCCTTCTACATGGAAGGCACGCTCAACATCGAGGAAGTCTCCAACGAAACCGCCGACTCCGCCTACACCATGGCAGTCGAAGCCTTGAAGCCATACTCCGGATAGCTGTTGGTGGTGGTATGGCCTCACGCCAAGGCGCAAAGACGCCAAGGACGCCAAGAAGAGTTGGAAAGATTGATGACACAATCCCTTCTTCAAACTAGTTATTCGATTTTCCTTCGCGTCCTTGGCGCCTTAGCGCCTTGGCGTGAACCCAAACAGCACCACGACAAGAACGAGGGCAACACAATGAATAGACTGCTTCTCACCCTACTGCTCCTCCTCCCCACCCTGGCCCTTGCCCAGCGCGACAACGGCGATGACGAACGCAAGGTTCTGTCGGCTGAAGTGCTGTGGGAGCTCGACCGCATTGGTTCGCCGGTGATCTCGCCGGAGGGCGACTGGGTGGTCGCGCCGGTCACCGATTACGACGTCGAGGAAGACAAGGGCGAGACCCGGCTGTGGCTGTTCGCCGCCGACGGTTCGCTCGAGCGACCGCTGACCGTCGAGGGCCAGGACGCCTCCAGCCCGGTTTTCTCTCCCGATGGTGACCGCCTGGCGTTCGTCGCCAAGCGTGGCGAAGACGAAGCCGGGCAGATCTACGTGCTTCGGATGGACGGCCCCGGCGAAGCCCAGCGCCTGAGCGAAGTACCCACAGGAGCCGGCAGCCTCAAGTGGGTCGGTAATCACATCTATTTCGTCTCTAGTGTCTGGCCGGATCTGGGCTGGAAGGAGATGGAAGAAAAGCTGAAGGAAGAGAAGGAATCGAAGGTGTCCGCTCACCAGTGGAACGCCCTGCCGTACTCGTCCTGGGACCGCTGGATCGACGAGGAGCGCCAAAACCATCTTTTCCGCATCCCCGCCGACGGTGGTGATATCGAGCCGTTGACCCAGCCGCTGGGCTGGCAGCTTTCGCGATCGGGCGCCGGCGCTGGCAGCTACGACGTGCATCCGGACGAATCGCATATCGCCTTCGTCGCCGATCGCAAGCGTGACGGCATCAAGCCGGACTACGACGTGTTCCTGGCCGAGATCGGTGCCGGGGAAGCAAGCAACCTGACCGAAAACAACGAGGCCGGTGACTCCACGCCGATGTTCAGCCCCGATGGCGAAACCCTGGCCTATCTGCAGCAGGATATCGTTGGCTTCTACGGCGATACGCAAGACATCGTGCTGGTCGATCTCGACTCGATGGCGCAGCGCAACATCACCGAAAGCTGGGATCGCTCGGCTTCGGGCCTGGTCTGGGCGCCGGATGCCAGCGGCTTCTACGGCTCGATCGAGGACGAGGGCACGGTGCGCGTGTTCTTCATCGGTACGCAGGGACGCCAGCCCCGGCCCGTCACGGAACAAACCAGCTACGGCGACCTGGCGATTGCCGAGGACGGTACCCTGGTCGGCACCAACCAGAGCTATCTCTACCCGCCGCGCCTGGTCCGCATCGACACCGACAGCGGCGAGTCGAGTCGCTTGAGCCGGATCAACGAGGAACTGCTGGCCGAGGTCGACACGGGTAGCTATGAGTCGGTGACCTACACCGGTCACGACGGTGCCGAGATCCAGATGTGGGTCAACTATCCGCCGGGCTTCGACGAGAGCAAGGAGTATCCGCTGTTCCTGCTCATTCACGGTGGCCCGCACGGTTCGATCAACGATACCTTCCACTTCCGCTGGAATGCCCAGACCTTCGCCTCCTGGGGCTACGTCACCGCCTGGCACAACTTCCACGGGTCCTCGGGCTTCGGCCAGGACTTCGTCGATTTCATCAATCCGGACTGGATTACCGCGCCCTACGAGGACACCATCGCCGCGGCGGACTGGTTCGAGGATCAGGACTGGATCGACGAAGATCGGATGGTGGCCGGTGGTGGCAGTTACGGTGGCTACCTGTCGTCGATCCTGCTCGGCAAGGACCATCCCTTCAATGCCCTGATGATTCACGCGCCGGTCTACAACATGTATTCGCAGATGGCCGCCGACTTTGCCGTGCACGCGTCGCGTTTCGGCAACTTCTGGGAGATGCCGGAGATCTATCAGGAAATCTCGCCGCACTACTACGCCGAGCACTTCGATACGCCGGCGCTGATCATTCACGGCCAGCAGGACTTGCGCGTTCCGGTCGGTCAGGCTTTCGAGCTGTTCCGAACCCTGCAGAGCAAGGATATCGAGTCGCGCCTGATCTACTTCCCCGATGAGAACCACTGGGTACTCAAGCCCAACAACTCGTTGTACTGGTACGACGAGGTACGCAAGTGGTTCGCGGACTTTGCCGAACCGGGCGGTAAGTGATGAACACCATTGCAACCACGGAAGGCACGGAACTCACGGAACAGCAGAATGCTTGCGTGCTCATACGTGTGTTCCGTGGTTCCTTGTTGATGCTGATCGCGCTGCTGCCATGGTCGGCCATGGCAGCGGTCGACGTGGCTGAACTGGATGTGGCCGCCATCCAGGCGGGTTACGAGCGGGGAGATTTCACGGCGCAGGAAGTTACCGCCGCCTACCTCGAACGCATCGAGGCGCTCGATCGATCGGGGCCGAAGTTGAACGCGGTTCGTTACGTGAACGAAAAGGCACTGGAGCGCGCCGTCGAGCTTGATCGCGAACGGGCTGAGGGGAAGGTGCGTGGACCGTTGCACGGGATTCCGGTGCTGATCAAGGACAATATCAACACCGCGGACATGCCGACCACCGCCGGCAGCATCTGGCTCGAGGGTGTCATTCCGCCGAAGGACGCCTTCATCGTCGAACGACTGCACGAAGCCGGCGCCATCGTCCTGGGCAAGACCAACCTGAGCGAGTGGGCCAATTTTCACTCCAGCACTTCGTCGAGCGGCTGGAGTCGGCTCGGTGGTCAGGTGAACAACCCGTACGACACCCGGCGCAATCCCTGTGGTTCGAGTTCGGGCTCGGGTGTGGCGGCTGCGGCCAGCCTGGCGACTCTCACGATTGGCACCGAGACCAATGGCTCCATCGTCTGCCCATCGAATGCCAACGGCATCGTCGGACTCAAGCCCACGGTCGGACTGTGGAGCCGCAGCGGCATTATTCCGATTTCTCACACCACCGACAGCGCGGGTCCGATGACGCGCACGGTACGCGATGCGGCGCTGCTGCTCGGTGCGCTGGCGGCCGAGGATGCGGCCGACGACAAGACCTTGGGCGATGAAGTGCAGCGCCATGACGATTACACACGGTTTCTGGACGTCGATGCATTGAAGGGCAAGCGCCTCGGCTTGTGGACGGGCCCGACGGAGCAGAATCACCGGGTCGAGGCCTTGACGCGCCAGGCCGTCGAAGCCCTTGAAGCGGCAGGTGCGGAGATCATCGAAATCGAAACCATCGTCGAGGAAAGCATCGACGGCGATGCCTTCAACGTGTTGCTCCACGAGTTCCATCACGGCATGGATGCCTATCTCGCCGCCCTGGGCGAGCGCGCCCCCTTCGAAACCTACAAGGCCCTGGTCGAGGCCGTCCGCAAGGACCCGGAAGCCACCGCACGCTTCAATCGCTCCATCTTATTCGAGGCCGCCGAGCGCGACGATATCGAAAGCGAGGAATACCTCGACGCCCTGTCACGCATGCTGCAGCAAAGTCGCGAGAAGGGTATCGATCGGGTGCTGGCCGAACACGAACTGGACGCCATCATCGCACCCACCGGTTCGCCCGCCTGGCTGACCGACTTGATACTCGGCGACAATTTCCAGCTGGCCAGTTCCTCGCCCTCGGCGCGAGCCGGCTATCCGATCATCACCGTGCCGATGGGTCGGATCGAGGGGCTGCCCGTGGGCTTGTCGTTCTTCGCTTCGGCCTGGAGTGAGCCGACGTTGCTAGGCCTGGCTTATGCCTATGAGCAGGCCAGCAGGCATCGCGTGCCGCCGGAGTTGTGATGCAGAAACCCTATGGAACCACGGAAAACACGGAAGGGCACGGAGAAAGACCTACTGAAAAATGGTGAGAGTAGACTCCAGACTTTGATGTTCAAGACGGGCCGCATGTGGTCGGGAGTCCACACCAAATTCTTTTCAATTTCCGTGTTTTCCGTGACTTCCGTGGTTAGTTGATTTTGCAGGCTAATGCCTCAGCGCTCGATCGAGGTCGGCCCAGAGATCGTCCACCCCTTCGATGCCCACCGACAATCGCATCAGACGATCATCGATGCCGAGCGCCTCGCGCTTTTCGGCTGTGAGCTTGGCATGACTGGTCTTCGATGGCTGCGATACGGTCGATTCCACCCCGCCCAGGCTGACAGCCGGGCGAATCAGTTCGAGCCGATCGAGAAAGCCGTCCGGGTCGATTGAATCGTCCAGGCTGAAGCTGAGCATGCCGCCGAAGCGGCTCATCTGCCGGGCGGCAACTTCGTGACCCGGATGCCCGGCCAGGCCGGGATAGCGCACTTCCTTGATGCGGGAATCACGGTCCAGTCGACCGGCCAGTTCGGCCGCATTCTCCGAGGCCCGCTCTACCCGCACGGCCAGGGTCTTGATCGAGCGCTCCAGCACAGCCAGGTCCTGGCCGTTGAGCGTGGCGCCCAGGCGAACGATGTTGGGGTGGATCCGGTCGATCAGTTCGCACGAGCCGGCGAGGGCGCCGCAGAGAAGGTCCGAATGGCCGCCCAGATACTTGGTGGCCGAGTGCATCACCAGGTCGAAACCGTGTTCGATCGGGCGCTGCAGGATCGGTGTGGCAAAGGTGTTGTCGATAAAACTCACGACGCCGCGTTCGCGTGCGATCGAAGCCGTCCAAGCCAGGTCGACGATCGACAGCAACGGGTTGGTGGGAGACTCGACCATCAGTAGCCGCGTGTGTTCTTCGAACAGGCCGGCCAGCGCATCCGGCTCGCCGTTCCACGTAGTGAATCGCATGCCCATCGGCTCGAGCAGGCCTTCGATGAGGTCGGTCGTGCCGCCGTAGAGCCCGTCGAGAATCACGGCATGGTCGCCAGGCTGGATCAGGCTCAGGAACACGGCGCTGATCGCGCCCATGCCTGAGGCGGTGACGCGGGCGGCCTCGGCTCCCTCGAGTGCCGCGATCTTGCCGGCGGCGACCTCGTGGTTGAGCGCGTTGACGTAACGCGGGTAGCGCACGCCTTCCTGGCGATAGTCGAAGGCGGTGCTGGTCACGATCGGGGTATTGAGCCCGAAGCGGCTATCGCCATGCTGCTCGCCGGCATGGACGCAGGCGGTGTCAATCGAGGATGTGCGGGTCATGGTGTCGAACGACTGGGGTTGCCGGCACTATAGCCAGGGGAGGAAACGAACGGGCTGGGGTACGGTGCTTAAGCACCGTACCCTCGAGTGCTGCTTACTTCCCGCCGCGCAGGGCCATGATGAGACCGACGACCAGCGCCGCACCGCCACCGAGCAGATACCAGGTGGTCTCGTCGGTAAAGCGGCCGGTGAAGGTCTCGTGCATTTCTTCCGTGAACGAGCCGGTGGCCTGCAGGCCGAAGAACAACAGTCCGCCGCCGATGATGATGAGGACGATGCCAATGATCCGATTCGTGCTCATGGGTTACTCCCTGTGATCCTGGAGGCTCTGAGCATAGTCCCGCAGTGCCTCGCTGTACAGTGCGCGGCAATCCTCGGCAACGTCAGTACTTGACGGTACAGCCGTACGGACGCGTGGTTGTCTGCGAAACTTCCTCGCCGGCCGCCAGTTCCTCGAGCGCGACCACCACGTACTGCGTGGCATCGGGGATATCGTCCTGGTCGGCGCTGGGAATGGAGTCGATGCCGCCCATGTAGCGCAGGATGCCGTCTTCGTCGATGATGTACATATGCGGCGTCACGCGGGCGTCGTAGGCGCGGCCCATGTCGCCGGACTCGTCGATCAGAACGGCGTCGGGATAGGCATCGCGCGATTCGGTCAGCTGGTCGGCCTTTTCGGGGCTGACGTGGCCCTGGGAGCCGGGCTTCGATGAGATAACGCTCAGCCAGACCACGTCGTGCTCGTCGCGCGCAATACGCTGCTGCTCCTGCATGTTGCCGGCCCCGTAGTGCTTGGCCACGAAGGGGCATTCATGGTTGGTCCACTCGAGTATCACCTTCTCGCCCGCATAGTCCGACAGCGAGTGCACGTTGCCCTGGGTGTCGACCACGCTGAAGTCAGGAGCAGGCTCGCCGATCTGCGGTGCGGCGACGACCGCGGCGGAGGCCAGCAGCACCAGGGCTGCGGTGAACAACTGGATGCTTCGATGGAACATGTAACTTTCTCCTGATTGGTGGAAAAGTAGATTTCATAGCGCTTCGATGGCGTTGATGACCAGGCCGGGGCTCAGCACCTGCGGCAACACCCTGGGCTCCCCGCCGTCGTGCGGGTACAGCACGTAAAGCGGCACGCCGTTGCGATCGAATTCTGACAGATAGTCGGTGATGGTCTCGTTGCGCCGGGTCCAGTCGCCCTTCATGTAGACCACATCGTTCGTCTCGAGTGCCTGGCGTACGGCATCGGTGCTTAGCGCCACGCCCTCGTTGACCAGGCAAGTCACGCACCAGTCGGCGGTCATGTTGACCAGCACCGCGCGCTCGGGATCGTTGCGCAGTTCGGCCAGCCGTTCCGGCGAATAATCCTCCCACCAGGCGTTCTCCACAGTCTCGGGCGATTCCTGCAGGCGAACACCGGCGCCCAGGGCCGCCACTGAGGCCACCAGGCCGAGTGCAACGGCTGTGTGGCGGATGCTGGCCATGGTGGTCGAGCCGGCGCGCCGACCGCCGAGCCAGAGCACGAAGGCCAGTACAACCAGTCCGGTGAGCACGGCAGCCAGGCCATTGGCACCGACCTGTCGGCCCAACACCCACAGCAGCCAGACTACGGCCAGGTAGAGCGGGAAGGCCATCAATTGCTTGAAGGTTTCCATCCAGGGGCCAGGTTTCGGCAGCCTTCTCGCCAGGCCTGGCGAGAAACTCAGCACCAGCATCGGCAGGGCCAGACCGAAGCCGAGCGCGAGAAAGACGGTCATGGCCAGGGGCCAGGGCATCAACACGGCCGCACCCAATGCGGCTCCCATGAACGGTGCGGTGCAGGGGCTGGCCACGATGCAGGCCAGAACGCCGGTAAAGAAAGATCCGGAAACGCCCGAGCGCTCGGTCAATTCCTGCCCGGCACCCATCAGGCGGTTGCCGAAACTGAAAACGCCCGACAGCGACAGGCCCAGAGCGAACAGTACGTAGACGAGCACGCCAACCACCCAGGGCGACTGCAGCTGGAAGCCCCAGCCGATGGCCTCGCCGCCGGCGCGCAGAGCCAGTAGCGCGCCGGCGAGCACGGCAAAGCTCAGTACCACGCCGGCGGTGTAGGCCAGTCCATGGGCGCGCTGATCGTGCCCGGCACCGGCCACGAAACTCATCGCCTTGATCGAAAGAACCGGGAACACGCAGGGCATCAGGTTGAGCAGCACGCCGCCGGCCAATGCCAGCAGCAGCGCCAGGCTCAAGCCGATTGGCGGTTCGGTACCGGACGACACGGCCGCGCCAGTGCTCTGCAGTGAATCGGCCTCGGCGCTCACCTCGAAGGCCCGGCCGGATTGCTGATCGACGAACACCACCGGCATGGATTCCGGCACCTCGGCCAGGTAGGGCGACAAGGGCTGGCCGGCCTGCAGTACGCCCTCCGCCTGGGCCGTTTCCGCCGGCTGGGCGTGGTCCACCATGTTCTCGGCGCCGACAAAAACCGCCCAATCGTCCGACGCCGGCAGCGCTCCGGACGCCACCTGAATCGCAAGCTGCCCGCCGCTGGTATCGAAGCGTGCCGGCCAGTCCACGATCTCGGGTCGGCGCTGGTCGGCCCAGGCGAAAAGCTCGGCGACGGCATCGTTCGGATCGGGTGGCTCGGCGCGAACCGGCAGGGTCATCGACAGTTCGGCTTCGCCGGGAATGCAGATTTCCTCGCACACCAGCCATTCCGCGGCCAGGGAGACGGGGAATTCACCTCCCGCTTCGAGCGATGGCGGTGGAGTGATGGTGACCGGCAGGAGGTGTTCCCCGCTGTAGCCGTAATTGACCAGGTGGCCCAGGGGTACGCGTTCGGGATAGGGCCAGTGAATGCCAGAGGCGCGAGCGCCCCCCGGCAGCGTCCATTCCATCTCGGTCGCGAGTCCCGAGTCGCCGGGGTTCTTCCAGTAGGTATGCCAGTGTGCATCGGGCAGCATGCGCAGGCCGACCCGGAACGGCTCGCCGGGCTGGACGTGCGTGACCTCGCTGACCAGCTCGACCTCGATATGCGGTTGCTGCACCGGCCCCGGTTGGGCCCAGGCCACGGCGGAAAGCGCCAACAGCAGCAGGACGCTCAACGGGCGGGAAATGCAGTGGTTGTTCATGACCGGCGATGATGCCATCGAAGGGTGGACCGGATGTGGACTCCTTATCGCTGACAACGTGGACAGAAAAAAGTGCTGCGCTGGCCGACCACTTCCCGCCGAACGGGCTCGCCGCAGCCGGGGCAGGAATCACCTTCGCGCCCGTAGACATTCAATGATTGGCCGAAATAGCCGGGCGTACCGTCGCCCACGGTGAAGTCCCTGAGCGAGGTGCCGCCCAGTTCGATCGCGTCAGCCAGGGTGCGACGGATGGTGCCGGCCAGAAGCTGGTAGCGCGCCAGGCTGATCCGTCCCGCCGGCCGGCGCGGGTGGATGCCGGCGGCGTACAGGGCCTCGGAGGCATAGATGTTGCCCACGCCGACGACCGTCTTGGCGTCCATGATGAACAGCTTGACGGACGCCTTGCGGCCACGGCTGAGACGCCACAGCCGCTCGCCGTCGAATTCATCGCCGAGTGGTTCGGGACCCAGCGTGGCCAGGCGCGGATGCTCGAGCGGATCCTCCCCGCCCCACAACAGGGCGCCGAAACGGCGCGGATCGGTAAAGCGGATCAAGTGGCCTCCTTCGATCTGCAGGTCGACATGATCGTGCGCACCCGGCGCGGGCGGATCTTCCCAGCCGCGAAACGAGCCCGACATGCCCAGGTGCCACAACAACGAACCGGACTCCAGTCGCCAGATCAGCCACTTGGCGCGCCGTTCCAGCGCCGTGATCGTCTGCCCGGTGATGGCGTTGACCTCGGCAGGAACGGGCCAGCGCAACCGGCGCTGCCGGATCGCCACCTGGGCGATCTGTCGCCCCTCGACCAAGGGACTCAGGCCGCGGCGTGTGGTCTCGACTTCCGGCAACTCGGGCATGGGCCTATTATGATGGCAGCAGGCTCACAACTGTTTGCGAAGGAGGTTCGACATGTCGATCGAACTCGTCCGGGGCAATATCGCGAACCAGCCCGATCTGGATGCCGTGGTCAACGCTGCCAACGCGCAATTGATGCCCGGCGGCGGCGTGGCCGGCGCCTTGCACAGCGCCGCCGGCCCGCAGCTGGCCGAGGCCTGTCGGCCGATGGCGCCGATTCATCCCGGCGAGGCGGTCATCACCGAAGCCTTCGACCTGCCCAACCGCTGGGTCATTCACGTCCTCGGCCCGCGCTATGGACTTGATGAGCCGGCCGCCCGCCTGTTGGCCGACGGCTACCGCAATGCCTTACGCCTGGCCGAGGAAAACGACATCAAGTCGATCGGGTTTCCGGCGCTGTCGGCCGGGGCCTTCGGTTATCCGCTGGAAGAGGCGGCGCGGATTGCATTTGAGACGGTGAGTGCGCACGCGCCCTCCGACTTGCTCGTTCGTTTTGTTTTGTTTGATCAGCGGGCGCTTGAAGTTTTTCAGCGATTGGCGGAGTGATGGTCACTCCTGGCTGCCGCTAGGATGTGCGTTGCTGCCGCCGCGGCTGGCGGCTTCGACAAGTCAAAGGCGGTTTCGCCCGGCTTGCTTCGCAAGCTCTTTGGGCGAGTAACTTTTGTCAGTCGCGACAAAAGTCACCAAAAACGCTCTTAGAAGACGCGGGTGTTCCGCAGGACCAGATATCTCCCGGGCTTAACGGAGATACCGCTTTTGCCTTCGCGATGGCTCGGTCGTGAAACATGGTGTCTTCGATAAGGCCTGGGCGTAGCCCGCACGCAGATTGCACGGCCTCGATCGGGGCTGGCTTCGGTTGAGGATGGGACAGCGGTCGGGGTGGAACGCCATTCGAAGTCGTAGTGCCAGATGCGGGCCGCGCCAAGCGTAATCGTGAGCCAGCATGTTCCTCAGCCGGGCCAGAGCAATGCCCCAGTCACAGTCCGTGAAGCCGCTCCGCGGCGAGGTTTTCGAGGCGTAACCGCCTGCTTTTAAGCGCGTTTTTTGGTGACTTTTTTCGCGCGGGAAAAAAGTTACCCGCCATCAGCCTGCGAAGCAGGCGGGCGGAACCGCCTTTGAAGTGTCGAGGCCACCACGGCGACCCGTGGCATTAGCCAACCCTGTGGCAGTGACCATGATGAACCCCCGCAATCAGCCCGCGACGCGGGCACCCTGGCGCCCCTGCGCCAAAAAAGAAAAGGCCCGGCGGTGCCGGGCCTTTCTCAGAGTACAGGGACGCGCCTCGCGTCACTCCCCGACGCCGGTCAACTCCGTGTTGTATTCACCACCACCCATCTGGGCCGGCAGTTCGCCCTGCACGCGCAAGACCTTGCGAGGGGTCTCGGTGGTGACCCACAGGGTCATGTCGCCGCCTTCGCCATCCAGCGCCTCGAGACTCACCTTCCAGGCCTCGTATTCTCCGGCCGGGACTTCGACGGTCTCGCGCCCGGTCACTTCCAGGACGAAGTAGCGCACCCGCTGCTGCATGCCGACTTCGGCGACGCGGATCGGGGTGCGATAGCCTGCTTCCAGAGGCAGACCCATGATGGCCGCTTCGAGCGCGGAATCACTGCCGTAGACTGGCGCGTCGAGTTCGATGTTGATCGGGATCTCCTGGCCGGCGCTGATTCGGCCGGTGACTTCCCGATCGCTGTACTCGACCTCGATCGTTGCCGGGCCCTGCGAGAGTGTGCGGCTGATCGGCCTGAGCGTGCGCGCGTCGATCACCATCCGGTCGCTGGCCTCGCCCATCGGCGAAGTGGCGTTCGAGACGATTTCGATTACCGGGCCGGCTTCCTGCTCGGCTTTTGCAAGCGTACGCGTCGTCTCCATGCGAATGGCGTTGCCCTGGACATTCAGTTCGGTCACGTACTCGAGCGTGCCCAGGGCGATGGCGTCGGGGTCGGGCGTCGGCAGTGGGAGGGTGCGCGCCGCGTCGAGTTCATCGGCTTGTTCCGGCAGCTCGACGCTGTCGACATCGACCGTGATCTCGGCGAGTCGCGTGGCGACTTCGTCTTCCCTGCTTTCCTGCTCGCGGCCGCCCAGATGGGTGGCCAGAAAATCTTCGATGCGCGCCATCATCGCCAGACGGTTGGTGCGGCCGCGGAAGCCGTGCCCCTCGTCGGGCGCGACGATGTATTCCACCGGCAAGCCGGCCTCGCGCATGGCGACCACGATCTGGTCGGCTTCAGCCTGCTTGACGCGCGGGTCGTTGGCGCCCTGAATGACCAGTAGCGGTGCGGCGATCTTGTCGACGTGGTTGAGCGGCGACTGGCGCTCGAGCTGCTCACGCCCCTCTTCGGTGCTGGCATCACCCATGCGCAGGTCGAATATCTTTCGGATCGGGCCCCAGTAGGGCGGGATCGAGTTGATCAGCGTGATCAGGTTGGACGGGCCGACGATGTCGACGCCGCAGGTGTACAACTCGGGGGTGAAGGTCATGCCGGCAAGGGTGGCGTAGCCGCCGTAGGACCCGCCCATGATGCATACCCGCTCGGGGTCGACCAGGCCTTTGTCGACGAGGTGCCTGACGCCATCGGTGATGTCGTCTTGCATGGCATCGCCCCACTCGTTGTTGCCGGCGTTGAGGAAGGCTTTGCCGTAGCCGGTCGAACCGCGGAAGTTGGGTTGCAACACGGCATAGCCGCGGTTGGCCAGGAACTGCGCCAGGGAGTTGTAGCCCCAGGTATCGCGTGCCCAGGGGCCGCCGTGGATCAGTGCCACCAGGGCCAGATTGTCGCCTTCTACGCCCTTGGGGGTGGTCAGGTAGGCGGGAATCTCCAGACCGTCGCGGGCTTCATAGCGGATCGGCTGCATTTCGGCCATGTGCTCGACCGGCAGCTCCGGGCGCGAACGGTAAAGCTCGCTGACTTCCATCTCTTCCCAGTTGAACAGGTAGACGGTACCCGGATCGACGTCGCGCGAGAGGCTGACAAGTGCCAGCGAGTCGTCGGCGGTCAGCGATCGCAGGCCGATTTCTCCTTCGGGCAACTGCTCGCGCAGGAAGGCCAGCGCCTGTTCGAACCTTTCGTCCTTGGGATAAATGCGTGGCTTGTCGCCGACGTAGGCCGTGGCGAGCAGTTCGTCGGTGGCGTTGGAGTAAATGGCGCCGCTGAAGTCGACTTCGCCCTCGGGGTCGCGCTCTACGAATTCCATTTCCCCGGTTTCCGCGTCCATCAGGTAGAGACCGACGAGGTCATTGTCCTCGCCCTTGTTGGTCTGGAACCAGACGCGCTTGTTGTCCGAGTGGAAACGGTTCGGGCCGCAGGTTTCCTGCCAGGAGCAGGTGTAGAGCGTCTCTCCCACCTCGCCGTCGCTTACGCGCAGAGTCTCCGTGCCGCCATCCTCGGTCTGACGAACCGCCAGGCGGACGTTGCCTTCCAGGCCCACGACCCAGCCGGCGATGTTCTGGTTGTTCTCGATCAGCAGCTCGCGCTCGCCCGACTCGATATCGACGCGGTACACGTCGTGCAGGGCCGGATCACGGTCATTGAGGCCGACGATGATCTGGCCTGGCGTCGACTTGGGGACCGAGTAGATCTGGGCGCGTACACCGTCCAGGTCGGTCAGGTTGCGTGCTGGCGGCACGGCGCTGTCTTCGGCCGGCTCGGCGTCCGCGTCCACCGCCCAGGCGTGGAAGTTTTCGTCGCCGCCCTTGTCCTGGGCATAGAGCACGTACTCGCTGTCACGGCTCCAGAAGTAACCGGGTACCGGGCGCTCGTCGTCGGTCAGGGGCCGGGCGTTGTCGAAATCCTCGTCGATGCCCTTGATCCAGATGTTGCGCACGCCCTCATAGGGCCGCATGAAGGTCACGAACTTGCCGTCGGGCGAGATCTGCGCGCCGGAAATCTCGGGGTCGCCGAAGAACAACTGGCGATCGAGCAGTGGCGGCAACTCATCGAGATAAGCGAGGGGCTTGGTGGTTTCGGCGGCGGTGGCGGTCAGCGCCACGAGCGCGACCACACCGGCCAGACCGTGGACCAGCAGACGGGGCTTGATCATGTGATGCTCCTTAAGCCTTGGGGATCATGCGAACCATTGGGGGACATTCACCCTATACCCGGGGGGTCGGCCCGCCAATAGCCCATTGGTCACGACTTGTTCGCTGGCGCGCGACTTTGCCGGCACCCCGGACGGGTTCGAAGGCAATGACTGCGTCGACGAACCTCGTTCAGTCCTCATCCGGCTCGAACGACTGCATGTAGGGATTGCTGTCGTTCGAACGGATCTGTATGAAATCGTAACCGGTGGCCTGATGGCAGGCGTTGCAGGCCTCGATCAGGCCGTCGTAGCGTTCGCCGACGCGTTCGTGCTCCCGTGCCTCGACGGCCTGCTCGAAAGCCTCGAAGGCGGGTGCCAGCATGGCTTTGGTCAGCTCGCCGACCCGGATATCGTGATACTGGTCGATCGATTCAGCGGCCTCGATCGACTCTTCGAGTTCATGGGCGTAGAAATCGACCAGTTCGGGGTTCTTCGCCGCCACCGACAGGCCGAGCTTGTGCATGAACCGCTGCATGTCGCCCATCGTGCCGATCATGTCGGGTTCATCTCCTGCGTGGGCCAGGGGCAGAACGATGGCCAGGCTGAAAGCCAGGGTGAGGGCAAGCGGTGACTTCATGTCGGGTCTCCCAAAATAGCGCAGGCGCCATGATGGCAATGGGGTGCCAGAATCGCAAGCTGCGGGTCAGGCCGGCTCGAGCGTCCAGCGCGGCTGCTCCTCGCTGTCACTGACCAGCAGGCAGTCCACGCCCGGGACCGCGCGATCTTTATCCGACCCGTCGAGGGCCAGGAGGGTCAGCGGTGCAAGTTTCAGGGCCCGTTCCCGGATCGCTACGTCTTCGGCCCGGATTTCCAGGCCGACGGCATCGAGCCTCAGCTTCTTGAGGAAGTCGAACATCGAATCCTCGGCGGCATCTTCGGGCAGGTTGACCACCAGCAAATCGTCGCTGATGGCATGCGCACCCTCGCGAAACAGGCACACGGAGTGATGGCCCGGCTTGAGCAGCAGTCTCGGCAGCCGGGTAATGAGATTGCGCGCCGCGCCGGCATTCGGGCTGCGCACGCCGATCACGGCCCGACCCTGGGCCGTTTTCTCGCGCAGGGCGGCCAGGATGGAGGCTGCCGGCAGCTCGACCAGGGTCTGGGCCTTCTCACGGGCCGGTTCGAACAGCAGGTCGTGGCCGCCGGGTCCCGACAGGCTGGTCACCGTGATCGCCGCTGGTGACTGGTCGGGGCGGACGCTGGCCCGCCACTGGCGGCGGCCGTGCGCCGGCAGGATCTGCGACGGCGGCGGTGACAACAGGCGGTCGAGAAACCCGAGCCAGTTGTGCACCAGCCAGTGGCGCTCGATCCGGCCTTCGCGATCGATCCAGCCGGTGACCTGGTTATGGCGAACAGTCAGGCCCCAGCGCGGCGCACTCGGCGAGGTTGCCAGCGTCCAGAAGCCCTCGATCGAGAGGATCTGTTCGGAACGGCGGCGCACCGGCTCGAGTTTGTAGACGCGGCGAATGGCTTCGCGCAGCAGCGGGCCGGAGCACAAGGCGAGTTTGACCGACAATCCGGTGCGCCGGGCGAGATCGTCGGCCAGCCCGGCCTTGAGCGGGGAGTCGACGACCAGCGTCAACCAGCCGTCGTCGAGTTCGACCGGAATGGCGTTGTGGCGCTCGGCCCAGGTGGGCGGCACCCGTCCGGCCACGTCCGGATGAATTTCGTCGGGCTGCGGCACGACGTAGGGCAGGCTGGCCTGGGCGGCCAGGCTGAAATCGAGATCCTCCTGCTCGACGATGCCCAGATCCACCAGCGCCTGGCCGAAATAGCCACCCTGCAGGCGCTGGTGCTCCAGCGCGCGCTCGATGTCTGCCTCGGTGATCCGGCCCAGTTCGAGCAAAACGCTGCCGATGTTTCGATTGCTGGTTGCTTCGCTCATTCTCATGCCCGGGTAGCGTGCTTACCCGGCCAACATAGCAGGAACCGCCACATTCGAAAACTCACCGCAGAGTTGTTCAGGGGCGCCCCGGAGCGGCCGGTTTGCTAGACTCGCTCGATCCGGACCGGGAGAGGGAACCATGATCGACATGCCGATGGCGGTGCTGACCGTGCTGGTTGGGGTGGCCGCCCTGTTCTTCTACCTTGAACAGAAATCCGGCTGGAAGGTATTCAACTATTTTCCGCCGCTCTTGTTCATCTATGCCACGCCGGTGGTGCTCAACAACGTCGGCTTCATTCCCTCGGATTCTCCTGTCTATGCCGGTCTGGGTGACTATGCCCTGCCCGTGTTCATCGCGCTGATGCTGTTCAACGTCAATGTGCCGTCCGCGGTGCGCATCATGGGCAAGGGCGTGCTGGTGATGCTGATGGGTACGGTCGGCGTGGTCGTCGGCGGCGTCGTCTCCTACGCCATTGTCCATGGCGGCCTCGATCCGGAAGCCTGGAAAGGCTACGGGGCGCTGGCTGGCAGCTGGATCGGCGGCACCGGCAACATGGCCGGCGTGGCCGGCGCACTGGAGACGCCGCCGGAGATGCTCGGCCTGGCCGTTTTGGCCGACAACCTGGTCTACGTCGTTTGGCTGCCCATCCTGCTCGGTTCCAAGGCTTTCGCCGATCGTTTCAACCGCTGGGCCAAGGTGCCGGAAGAACGCATCGAACGCATGGAAACGGCGGCCGCTCAGGACGCTCGCAAGGAAGTCGTTCCGCGCATGCAAGACTATCTGTATCTGCTGTTCTGGGCCTTCCTGGTGGCCACTGCCGCAAAAGTGATCGCGCCGCTACTGCCAGAAGTTAGCGAGGTGCTGACCACCTCGACCTGGTCCGTGCTGCTGGTCACCACGTTCGCGCTGGCGCTGTCGGCCACCCCGGTACGCGGCGTGCCCGGCTCCCATGCCCTGGCCATGGCGATCATCTACGTCTTCGTCGCCGGCATGGGCGCACGCGCCTCGCTGGCCGGATTCGACCAGGCCCCATTGTTCGTGCTTGGTGCCTACATCTGGATCTTCATCCACGGCGCCTTTTGCCTGTTCGGCGCCTGGCTGTTCCGCGTCGACGTGCACTCGGCCGCGATCGCCTCGGCCGCCAATATCGGCGGGGCCGCCTCGGCGCCCGTGGTCGCCGCCTACCATCGCGAGGCCCTGGTGCCGGTGGCCATCCTGATGGCCCTGATCGGCTATGCCCTGGGCAATTACCTGGCCATTCTCACGGCCCAACTTTGCCAGTGGATTGGCACTTGAAATCCGGGGCCTGCTGACCCTGTCGCAGCCAGGCGACAGGAGCCGGGTTGGGCCGCGCAGGGCAGGCGGCAGGGCGTGTGTCGGGAGTCCGGCGAGTTGGCTGTGCAGGTGTGTCGCTCACAGACGACAGGTTCGCTAGGCATAACCTGTTGCCAACCGCCCCGTAGTGCCTGACGGCGGGATTGGCATGCACTTTGCTTGATGGTGGGTGAAGCAGCCGATTCGAGTCATTCGGCGGCTGCCCTGGCCCAAAGCAACAAGGAGAGGACGATGAATTGCAGGAAGACAACGACCACCTTGACCGTTCTCATCGCCACCCTGTCCCTGTCGTTCACGGCGCTGGCCGGTGATGACAAGGATATGCACAAGCTGAGCGAAGAACAGAAAGAACTGCTCACTCAGCTGGATACTAACGGGGATGGCGTCATCAGTGAGCAGGAGGCGTTGCGGCACCCTGAACTTGCCCAGCGTTTCCGCCAGCTCGATCGCAACAGTGATCAGATTCTCGAGAAGGCGGAATTCGCCCGTTTCGAGGTCAGGGAAATCGAAGACGAGAACCCGGACTATCCGCAAGATATGCACTAAACGATTCGGGTTCGCCAGGGAGCCTTTGATGGTTACCCTGAAACCAAGACGCACAAAACTGGAGCCGGCCGGACTTCGGCCGGCTCCTTGCATGCGTCAAGCCCTAGCGGCTGCCAGCGATACCGGCCTGGGGTGTTTGGCAGTGGCTGAGTGTCAGCCGGGGTGGGTCGAATGAAAACCCGAAGGGCGCCGCCGGTCGAAGCGCGCTCAGTCCGAGAATATTGCGTGTCTTGCCCGGAAAGACGGCGGCGCGCACATCGCTGAGCAGGCACCGTTCACCGACCATCAGCGACTTGATGTTGTACAACGGCACGATCTGCGTCGAGCCGTCGGCGAGCGTGCCCTCGAGATCCTTCAGGTACTCGACCTGCCGGGCATCAACCAGCTGCGCGAGCAGGCTTTCATTGATGGCGGTATAACTCGAACCGGTATCGATCAGGAACGGCTCGCGTGCGGTACCGATGGCCTGGACACTTACGTAGAAGGTGGATGCGCCGCGATCCGTCATGGGCACGTCGATGGGTGAATCTGATGCGGCGCTCAGGCCGGGTGCCGCCAGTAACAGCAGCGCATATAAGTAATTGTGCAAGGTGAATTTCTTTCCCGTGCGGCGCTGCCGCTCTGTTGAGGGCCCTGGCCCTGCGGGCCCGGCCCGATGCTCATGATGCGGCTGCAGGCTAGCCGATTAATGCCCTGGATTCAAGGGCCTGGCCGGTCCGTCGAAGCGGTGGCGTGCCCCGCATCCGGGTGTCAGCGACGATGCAGAGCGCGTAGCCGGAAGGAGACAATCGGGGTAATCAACACTGCGGCGGCAAAACAGTACAGGCCGATCCTGGGCTCGATACTGGCCATTTCGCCCAGGCGGATCAGCGCGATGCACAAGGCCAGGGCGAACACGTCGACCATGGCCCAGCGCTGGAATTCGATCAGCGTGGCGATGGCGCGTTCGCTGCCGATGCCGAAAAGTTGTAACAGTGACAGCGTCACAAGGGCGAGTTGGACCAGCATCGGCAGCAAGATGACGAACAGGAAAAAGCCCAGTGCCAGCAGGACCTCGCCGTCGGCCGCCAGCTTGAAGGCGCCGGACAGGACCGAATACTCCTCCTGCCACAGCAGCCACTTCTCCACCCGCATCATCGGCAGCAGCAGGCCGGCCGCCAAGAGCACCAGGCTGGCGATCGCCAGCACCGGCAGCATAAAAGAGCGCTTGCGCGGTGATGAGCGATAGCGATACTCGGGCCCGGCGATGGCGGCGATCACCATCACCGTGATCATCGACAGCAGGATCGCCGCACCGAAAACGTAGGCGCCCGACAGCACCGTGGCGTCGGCAATCAGGCCGAGCTTGACCGCGCCGGCGAACAGAATTACCACCAGCACGTCCAGCATCGACCACTTGCCCAGAGGCTCGATGATGCGCAGGCTGCGCCGCCGGTTTTCGCGCACGGTCGGTGCAAACCAGAGCCAACCCAGCGCGACCAGTTTTACGCCCGGGAACACGCAGGAAAACAGCAGGATGATCGATCCAATGACGATATCGCCGTCGCTGAAGTATCCGGCGATGCCGGCCATGATGGAATACGAGCTGTCGGATGCCAGCGAAGAACTGATTCTGACGATTGGCGTGAACAGCCCCACCACCAGCGTGATCGCCGAGGCGGCGATCAGCAGTGGGACGTCGACCCGGCGCGGGCGTTCACGAAACAGCGAACTGCGAGACTTTCCGGACACTTGGCCGAGGCCCTCGGGCAAAACAACCGGCTCAGCTTAGCCGCCCTTTGCCGGATCGCCAAATGCCCGGGTGATCAGGCGCTCGAGGGTTCGGCCACCGGTTCGGGTTCCTCGGCCTCCATGCGCAAGTAGCTGTCGAGTTCGTCGCGAATCTCGGGGATGATGTCTCCGGCGTGGGTGATGCGCATGTAGAAAATCGAGAAGTAGATCACCTTGACCGAATTGGTCAAACGGTCGAGCACCACCGATCCGAGCTTGCCCAGCCAGATGGCGATCAGCAGCGGTAGCCAGGAAAAGTGCATTTCGTCGGGCAGGAAGCCGGCCTCGACGTTATTGAACATTTCACGGGCATCGCCGGCATAGAACGCCGGTACGGCATCACCCACCCACAGGCCGAGCAGGATGGAGCCCACGAAGAGCAGCGCATAAACCGGTGCCATGATGCTGCCCACCGCGCGCGCGGCGATGTCGATGCCGAACACCCCGGCCAGGGTTTCGGGCACATTGTCCCTGAGCGTGCCCATGCGCGAGACCGAGTCGCGAATGCCGTATCCGTCGACCGCCGCCGAAGGCAGCAGGTAGTTGTTAACCAGGTCCCAGACTTCCTCGATTCCGCGCATGAACAGGCGCACCAGCATGCCGGCCTTGTTTGACCGGCGCGCCATCGACATCAGCCAGGCCACCAGGAGGTCGATCAGCGCGATCTTGCGTGCCGTCCAGGCCAGTTCCTTCACCCGCGATTTCGCCTCGTCGGCTGAACGCTTCTCGCCCTGGAGCGCTTCGCTGACCAGCCAGGCCTGGCGCAATTCCTGGCGGGTATCGTAGAAGTACCGGTAGACAAACAGCACGATCGAAGCGAACAGCAACAGCATGCCGGTGGCATTGGCGTCCACGATGAACGCTGTGATGGCGCCGAAGAACAGGCAGGTCAGCACCAGCCCGTAGATCGTCATGCGCACCCACGGCCGCACGATGCCGGGGTCGCGACCGACGATGGTGAAGGTGTGCTTGAGCAGGTAGGCGAGTTGTTTGAGCCGCTCGCCGAAGCCGGGCTTGCGCAGAGTTTGTTGCATGGCTGAATCGGAACCGGTTGAAACCTGCCCCATCCTACGCAATCAGGTCGTGGAATCTGCCACTCGCTGAAGGCCGGATTGTCTTCGGCCGCGCAGGGCCATGCGGCCAAGGATCGCCGCGAGGACCAGCAGCAGCGCACTGATCCCCCAGGCGGCCGGGTTACCGCCGTCGCCGGCAAACTCGAAGGTGTGCCGGACCACCACCAGGACAAGCAGTAGTGCCGTGGCGAGCTGCAGGCGGTTTCGGTCAACCAGACCCGGCACGGTCATGGCCACGACAATCAGGCCCAGTTGCACCGTCCAGAAGAGGGCGATCAGCCAGGCCAGCTGCTGGCTGATCGCCAGGTCGGCGAAGGCCACGGCCGCCAGGGCCAGCGGCGATCCCCACACGGTCGCTGTCCAGGCACGCTCGAAAGCGGGCACCGGTCGGGCTGCCTGGCGACGCTTGACCAGCCAGATGTTGACGCCGCTGGCGACAACCACGCAGGCAGCCAGGCCCAGCAGGCCGTAAAGAATCTTGACCGGCAGGCCGCCGAATGAGCCGAAGTGCAGTGGATAGAGGGCGGCGACCACCTGCTGACCGAGATCGCCATCGGACAGCCCGGTCCAGCCGCCCAGGTTGCCCTCGGCATCGAAGCCGACGTAGTCACCGAAGATCAGGCGGCGCGGGTGGTAGGCCAGGATCTCCACACTTTGACCGGCCGTGGCCGGATCGTGAAAACTGATCACCCAGGCGCGGGTGTCGGGGTGTGTGTTGGCGAAGTTGGTCAACGCAGCCTCGATGTCGGCCAGCGGTGCTGGTGTGTCGGCGCCTTCGGCTTCCGCGCCGAAGATCGGGTCGAAAAAGGTCTCGGTATCACCCTCGTTGACCACCGGCGCGAACACCGCAGCGACCAGCAGCGACAGGCCAATGGCCGCGCCGGTCAGCGCGATCACCAGGTGAAAGGGAAAGGCCCAGACGCTCAGTCGATTGTGCAGGTCGGCCTGGGCCAGGCGAGGCCCGGACTTGAGCCGCAACCGGAAGGCGTCACGAAACAGGCGCGGATGCGCCAGCAAACCCGACAGGCACAGCCCGGCCATCAGTACGCCCAGGATGCCGACCAGTGTCAGACCCGGCAGCATTGGCAGGGTCAGGTAGTAGTGCACCTTCTCCAGAAAGTGCGCGAACTCGTGATCGGCCTCGGCCACGATCCGGCCGTCGGCGTCGGCAAACCAGGTGCGCTCGCTCGTGGCTACCCAAAGCCGTGGGTTGGTGGCGGTAGGCAGGCCCACCCAGAAATGATGTGGCGTCCCCTCCAGTCCGGCCAGTACCGACTTCGCCGCCACCGCTGCGGCAGTCGGGGAAACGCTCTCCATCTCCGGCACCTGCGGCTGCTCCCAGCGCCCGAACTCTTCGTGAAACACCATGGCGGTGCCGGTCAGGCACAGGATGTAGAGCAACACGCTGGCGGCCAGCCCCAGGCTGAGGTGCCCGCCGAGCATGCGCGCGACCAGGCCGGAGGGCAGTTTCGACCACTTCAGGTTCATGCCGCCACCCCTGCCAGGGCCAGGCCGAGCAGGCCCGGCAAGGCGACCAGTAGCGTTCGCGATCCAAGGCTGCCTTCCATGGTCGACAGTACGGCAAGGATCGACCAGACAATCGGCACTGACAACATGGCGACAGCCAGCACGTTGGCGTCGCTCACCCCGATTCGCCCCAGGCCCAGCCACAGGGCCAGGCCGATGGCCAGCGCGGCGGCCAGGGCCAGCGGACCGGCCAGGCAGAAAATCCACAGCCGGCGCAGCAGCAGACTCGCGCCCCGGGTTTCAGCCTTCGGCAGATCATTGCGAGGTGTTGGTTCCCGCTTCCTGCGGATCGGCGCTCTCCAGGCCCGCCAGCCTTCGAACAGCGCCAGCGCCAGTCCGGCCAGCATGACCACGAGCACGGCCAGCGCCACACCGCGATCGCTGCCGCCAGTCAGCACCCACGGCGCCAGCCCGATTGCCAGCAGCAGCCAGCCGGCGCAGCGCAACGGCAGCTGCCGGCGGGGCTGTTGCTGACGACCCCAGTGCCAGGCCAGGCGAAGTGCCAGCACGCCGGCGGTGGTCAGTGCGATTGCGGGAGCGAGCGTCATGGCTGATCCATCTCCTTGAATCAGAACCGGTAGCCGACGGTACCGACCACGGTTCGGCGTTCACCGAAGAAGCAGTCGATGCGGGCCAGGCAGGTCGCCAGGTATTCCTTGTCGGTGACATTGCGGGCATTGAGCCGGAACTGCCAGGGCCCGGTCTCATAGCCGAGCATCACATCGTACAGGGTCTGTCCGGGCGTGCGAATATCGTCGTATCCATCCCAGGACTCGCCCACATAGCGTGCGCCGGCGCCGGCCTGCAGACCGCTGAGCATACCGGTCGGGCGCCAGCCGAGCCAGGTCGAGAACTGGTCTCGCGGCACCGAATCGAAACGGAAGCCGCGGGCGTTCTCGGTGTTCAGGCGGCTGGCATTGGCTTCGACGGTGAACTCGCCGAACTGGAGAATGGATTCGATTTCCACGCCGCGCACCGAAGCGACGCCCTCCTGTTGCGATGGGGCACCCGGGAGGCTGTCGGGGCTCGGCAGGTTGGACTGCTCGATATCGAATGCGGCCACGGTGACCTGTCCGGGAAAGCCCTGCGGCTGGTACTTCACGCCGATTTCGTACTGGCGACCTTCCTG
This sequence comes from Wenzhouxiangella sp. XN201, assembly GCF_011008905.1. Taxonomy (NCBI): domain Bacteria; kingdom Pseudomonadati; phylum Pseudomonadota; class Gammaproteobacteria; order Chromatiales; family Wenzhouxiangellaceae; genus Wenzhouxiangella; species Wenzhouxiangella sp. XN201. The sequence goes on along the minus strand of NZ_JAAIVI010000019.1, from coordinate 96,844 downwards.
CGGGTCGAAAGGCTCGCCCGTCAGGTTGTCGACGCCGACGACTGGCTCGAACGATTCAGCGTAGCTGGCATACGGGGCGATACCGTTGTCGAAGGTATAGAGTGCGCCGACGCTGAAGCTGAAGGCGTCGTCGTCCTGCGACTGGGTGCCTGTGTCGGTGGTGACATCGTCGTAGCGAACGCCGGCAGTGATGCGCCAGTTGCCGATGCTGATCTGGTCGTTGAGGTAGAGGCCCCGGTCCCGGGTGTGAGCTTCCGGGCCGTCGGTGAAAAACTGGTTCAGCAACTCGTCCGGCGGAACGTTGCCATAGGCCGGATCGAACAGGTTGATCCAGTAGCGGTCGCCCAGCGTTTCGTCCGGCCCCCCGGTGGCGAAGTCGTAGCCGAGGGCGTAGGCATAGGCGAAGTCGTTTTCGGTGGTCACGTCCTGGTACTGCGCGCCCATCATCAGCTCGTGATGGAGCGCACCGGTGCTGAAATCGGCGCGCAGACGTGAATCGACGGCAAATTGTTCCGATTGCGCGTCACTGTCATAGAAGGTGCGCGGCACCATGCCGTCGCGGTAAAACGTACCGTTATCGTTGTAGACATATCGGTCGCCGCCGATGAACGATGGCCAGGCTTGGTGATAGTCGGCCCCACCCTCGGTCCAGCGGCCAGTCACTTCCAGCGACCAGGTGGTATTGATGACATGGTCGGCCAATAGCGTGACTGAGTCCGTATCGGTGTTGTAGCGATCGAACTCGGGCTCGCCGAGGAAAGTGCTGTCCTCGATGAAACGGCCGTTGGCGGCCGGCTCGAGCACGCCTTTGATGGGCACGAACTGGGCGCCGGTGCGCGCGCGCGATTCCTGCACGCTGCCAAGCAGCGTGACATGGGTCATCGGGCTCGGACTCCACATGATCGACGGCGCCACCAGCAGGGTGTCGTTGTGGACGAAGTCGACCATCGTGTCGCTGTCGCGGTTGAGCGCGGTGACCCGATAGGCCAGGCTGCCCGACTCGTTCAGAGAGCCGCCGAAATCGGTGGCCACCTGGACATGATCGTAGCTGCCGTACTGGACAACGACTTCCGGGCGGATATCGCTGCGCGGGCGTTTGGTGACCACGTTGACCAGCCCGCCGGGCGAGCCCTGGCCGTAGAGCACCGAGGCCGGGCCCTTCAGGATCTCCACCTGCTCCAGGGAATACACGTGCGGCCGGGCATTGTTATAAAAACCGAATAGGGCCTGCAGACTGTCGCGATATTCGGGAACGTTCAGGCCCCGAACGCGGACCCAGTCGCCGCGGGTGGCGAAACCGTAGGTCTCGCCGAACACGCCGGCCGAGAACTGGTAGACGTCGGACAGTTCCAGCGCGCCCTTGTCGACGATGTCGCGCTGGGTCTCGATAGAGACCGAGCGGGCGGTTTCCATGATCGGCGTGTCGGACTTGAGTGCCGAATAGCGCGACAGGGCACCGACCACTGTCAGGCGCTCGATCTCGCGCTCCCGCTCGGCAGTCTCTTCGGTGTTTCGCTCGTCGTTCGACTCGGCCGGTTCCTGGGCCGCAAGCGGCTGCATGGACAGAATGCCGGCGGTCAGCATGGCCAGCAGGACGGTTCGTGGGGTCTTGGTTTGGGTTTTTGACATGGTTGTATGCGCGAGTGAGGAGTAAAAAAGCATGCAAATAATAATGCGAATGGTTCGTATATGCAATTCACTTGTGCTTCTGAAGATCTCCATTTCTGGTTGGCCCAACTGAATGGTCCAAGTCATCAGCCTTCCCGGCTCCGTTAGACTGATGCCTCCCAACCCACCCGGAATGCCCTTCATGAACGACTACGTCACCGGCTTGCACTGCAGTCTCGAAGGCGAACCCTACGAGGCTGGCAAGATTCATCGCCTGTCGGAGGCCGGTCGGCCGCTGCTGGTCGACTATGACCTCGAGGCCATCGCCAGGGCCGTCGACCGCGATGCCGTGGCGGCCCGCCCCGGCGGTTTCTGGAAATGGCGCGAACTGCTGCCGGTCACCGACTTCGAGCGGGTGCCCCGCCTGGGCGAGATCGACACGCCGCTGATCGACCTGGCCGAGGCGCCGGGTCTGACGATCAAGGACGAGGGCCGGCTGCCGACCGGTTCGTTCAAGGCGCGTGGCCTGGCCCTGGCGGTGGCGATGGCTCGAGAGCTCGGGCTCGAGAAACTGTGCATGCCGTCCAACGGCAACGCCGGCGCCGCCCTGGCCGCCTACGCCACGCGTGCCGGCCTGCAGTCCCTGGTCTACTGCCCGGCCGATACCCCCCGCATCAACATCGAGGAAACCCGTTTCGCAGGGGCCGAAGTGGTCGAGGTCGACGGCTACATCGACGATTGCGGGCAACAACTGGCCGAACGCGCCGAGCGCGAAGGCTGGTTCGATGTCTCGACGCTCAAGGAGCCCTACCGTCTCGAAGGCAAGAAGACCATGGGTCTGGAGCTGGCCGCACAGATGAATTGGCAGCTGCCGGATGCGATCTTCTATCCGACCGGCGGCGGTACCGGACTGATCGGCATGTGGAAAGCCTTTGCCGAGATGATGACGCTGGGCTGGATCGAAGGGCCGTTGCCGAAAATGTTCGCGGTGCAGGCCGAGGGCTGTGCGCCGATCGTGCGCGCCTTTGAAGCCGGCGAGCGATTCGCTGAACGCTGGGAAAATGCACATACCGTCGCCGCGGGCATTCGGGTGCCCAAGGCCGTCGGCGACTTCCTGATTCTCGATGCGGTGCGCGAATCGGGGGGTTCGGCGATGGCGGTCGGCGAGGACGAAATTGTTCAGTCCTGGCGCGAGCTGTGCCGTGGCGAGGGTGTTCTGATGTGTCCCGAGGGTGCGGCCACCCATGCCGCCTGGCGCCGCGCGGTGGCCGACGGCCAACTGGCCGCCGACGCCCGCGTGGTGCTGTTCAACTGCGCGACCGGCTTGAAGTATCCGCTGCCGGCCTGAGCCGGCTTAAGGAGCCGTCGCGCCCGTGCAGAGTTGTTCAGAGGCTCCTTAAAGACCGCGCCCGGTTTCCAGGTAGACGGCGAAGCTGGCCAGCCAGTGACCACCGGCGTAATGCTCGGCGCTGACCCCTTCGAGGCCGGCGCTGGCGTGTTCGCGTGCCGAGGCCAGCAGTGCTTCGCGCCGACTGTCGTCCTCGGGCAGGCCCGCGGCGATCCCTTCCAGCATCCAGGCGCGCGCCAGGTTGAGCCCGTCGATGTGCGACAGCTTGCCGTCGGCGCGATCGGTGACCACGGCCACCGGCAACCAGTCGTCCTTGCCGATGGTCGGCAGGAAGTGATCGAGCCAGTCCGCGAACTCTGCCGGGGCCATCAGCCGCCGCATGAAATCGGCCTCGGCCAGGCAGGGCGAGAGGAAATCGTGGCCGGAAGGCTCGTAGTGCAGCGGACAGTCGCGATCCTCCGCGTAGAAGCGATCAGCCGCGTCCTCGATTACGTCGATCAGCGCCCCGTCCTCGACCTGACGCGCGTAATCGAGAGCCAGCCCAAAGGCAAAGGCCGTCTGGTCGTGTTCGCCGATGCGGATCGGGTAGTGCAGTTTGGGAATCCAGTCCATCAGGCGACGCACCGCGGTCTTCTCCACCGGGCGCAGCCATTCGCGCCACTGATTGGCCTGCTCGTCGTTCCACTGATCGAGCTCGGCAACCAGCTGCAGCAGCCAGGCCAGCCCGTAAGGGCGCTCGAAACCGTCGCGGTCGGGATGCGCCATGTAGGCAGCCTCGGCCAGCAGGTTGGCCTCGGCAAAGTTGGCTGCCAACTTCTCGCGCGCGCTCCCGGCGAAGTCCGCCTCGGGAAACTGGCGGGCCAGGCGCACCAGCAACCAGTGGCCGTGCACCGACGAGTGCCAGTCGAAGCAGCCGTAGAAGGCCGGCGTCAGTTCTCGCGGCGGGCCGACCTCGTCGTCGCCGGCCATGACGTGATGAATGAGATTGGGATATTCCTGGTCGACGCAGGCAAGCGCCAGCGCGGCAAAACGCCCGGCGGTTTCGGCGTCCAGGGATTTTTCCGGCGCGTTTGCGCCGGCGGTGGCCGTCATCAGGGTTGCGAGCAGTAGGGCCGACAGGGTCGGCAGGCTGGGAAGAATTCGCATTGTGGCTCCAAGGTGTTGCAGCTTGGGTCAGCTTAACCTAAGCACTTTGCGGGGTGGCTCGCCGGGTTTGCTGCCGCTGGATTGGTTGACGCCACAGGTCGCTGTGCGGGCCTCGACACTTCAAAGGCGGTTTCGCCCGGCGCGCTTCGCGCGCTCTTGCGGCGAGGTACTTTTTTGTCGCGCCAAAAAAGTACCCAAAAAATGCGCTTAAAAGATGACGGTCGCGTCTCAGGAATACCTGGTCGGAGTGGCTTCACGGACTGTGGCTGGGGTTTTGCTCTTGCCCGGCTGCCGAACATGCTGGCTTGCGATAACGCCTGCAGCGGCCCGCTTCTGGCACAACGACTTCGAGCGGCATCCCATCCCGCAGGTCTGCCCCCAGCCTCAATCGAAGCCGACCCCGATCGAGGTCGTGCTGTCTGGGTGCGGGCTACGCCCGGACTTTATCGAAATCACCATGTTTCACGACCGAGCCCTCGCGAAGGCAGAAGCGGTATCTCCGTTAAGCCTTGGAGCCTTCTGGTCCTGCGGACCAACCGCGTCTTCTAAGAGCGTTTTTGGTGACTTTTGTCGCGACTGACAAAAGTTACTCGCCCAAAGAGCTTGCGAAGCAAGCCGGGCGAAACCGCCTTTGACTTGTCGAGGCCCGCGCCGCGGCCTGTGGCGTCAGCCCTTCCCGTGCCTGCGCAGCAGGCAGGCGAAAACAATCACCCCTGAAATGAAAAACCCCGCCAGCGGCGGGGTTTCTCAAACAGACAGATTGTGTCGCGGCGCTTAGATAGCGACGACGTTGGCTGCCTGGGGACCCTTGGGGCCGTCGGTCACTTCATAGCTGACCTTCGAGCCTTCCGGCAGGCTCTTGAAGCCCGAGCCGGTGATGGCACTGAAGTGCACGAAGACGTCGGCACCGCCGCCGTCTTGCTGAATGAAGCCGAATCCCTTTGCATCGTTGAACCACTTAACGGTTCCGGTAGAGCTGGACATGATGTCTTTCAACCTTTATTTACAAGTTACTAAGTAATGGTCGCGACCACGCGGCCGGACCGATCGTGCTGTAGAGGAACCGATGGTGGAAATTGAGGGGGTATAACGATGAAGGAATACGTTCAGTTTCGACCACTGCGGTGTTCTGCAGCTGGCGGCCACTATACGCGGGTCCAGCGCAAATAGCGAGCTTTATTTTCTGTTTTATTTTCAGTTAGTTGCGTGGGCCGGCGACGAAATGGTCCGGTTTCGGGCCACTGGAGCCGTGCCGGGGCGGGTGATAAGCTGAAATGCGGATGCCACCAGATCAGGGTCGTGGCCATGCCCGGCGAGTTGACACAATTGCTGCACGCAGCCAGCGACGGCGATCAGCCGGCGCTCAATCGGCTGGTGGCCCTGCTCTATCTCGACCTCAAGCAACTGGCTCATCGATGCCGCAAAGGCTCCCAGGCGGTCGACACCACCAGCCTGGTGCATGAGTGTTACCTGCGTTTTCTCGACAGCGGCGATCTCGCGCTCAACGATCGGGCGCATTTCTTCAACCTGGCCGCACGCGTGATGCGCCAGCTGATCTGCGATTTTGCCAGGGAACAGCTGGCCGACAAGCGCGGCGGCGGTGCGACGCATTTCGAATTGCGTGAATCTGACGCCGTCGAATACCGCGAGGCCGAGCACTGCCTGGCCGTCGACCAGGCCCTGGAACGCCTGGCCGAACTCCATCCCGATCGGGCGCGGGTGGTCGAGTGCCGCTATTTTGCCGGCCTGACCGAAGAAGAAACGGCCGAAGCCGTGGGCCGGTCGTTGCGCAGTGTGCAGCGCGACTGGCAGCACGCCCGCGACTGGCTTGGACGACGGCTCGAGGCATGAACGACGATTCGCTCCGACCCGGTGGCGCCCTGGAGGGCCGGCTTTTTCGCCGCTTTCTCAAGCGGCTCAGCGAGATCCGAGAGCCTGAAGTCGGGGAACGCATCGGCGCCTGGCGTATCGTCAGCGAACTCGGCCGCGGAGGTAGCGGTGTGGTGTTTCTGGCCGAGCGAGCCGACGGGGCGTTCTCCCAGCAGGTGGCGCTCAAGTGGCTGCGCGGCGACCGGCCGGTTCCGGATGGCCGGGCCGTGCTGGCGCGCGAACGCGAACTGCTGGCCAGCCTCGACCATCCCAACATCGCCCGCCTGGTCGACGGCGGCGAGACCGAAGAAGGCATGCTGTGGTTTGCCATGGACCTGGCTGCCGGCCAAAGCATTAGCGAGCACGCGGGTGAGCTTTCGCTCCGCCAGCGCCTGGCGCTGATGCAAACGCTCTGTCGCGCCGTCCACCACGCCCATCGCCGCGGTTTGATTCATGGTGACGTCAAACCCTCCAACGTGCTGGTCGACGAGCGCGGTCAGCCGCGCCTGGTCGATTTCGGCATCGCCCGGCTCAAGGGTGCGGCGCTGGGTCCGAGCTACGGCCTGACACCCGATTACGCCAGCCCTGAGCAGCGTGCCGGCGAGGAACTGACCACCGCCTCGGACATCTGGCAGCTTGGAAAATTGCTCGACGACCTGGTCGGGGGGCAACAGCTTCCGCCTGATCTTCGCGCCGTTATCGCACGGGCAACCGCTGAAACCCCCGACCATCGCTATGCCTCGGCCGAGGCCATGGCGTCGGACATTGCGGCCTGGTTGGCGCGCCGCCCGGTGTCGGCACATGACGGTGGTGCGCTCTATCGATTTCAGCGCCTGGTCCAGCGCAACGCGGCGGTCTCGGCCATCGTCGGACTGGCCGCGGCAATCATCGTCGGTGGCGGCGCCTGGATGGCCTGGCAGCTGGCCGAAGAACGAGATCATGCGCGTACCGAAGCCGAGCGGGCCGAACGTGCGCTGGCTGAATCAGAGGCCGCCCTGGCCCGCGCCCGGGCGCTGAGCGATTTTCTGGTCGATCTTTTTCAGGCCACGCGCCCCGACCGGCCACACGATGAATTGCCGACCACCGAGGAGATTCTCGAACGCGGTGCCGAGCGGGCAATGGATGCAAGCCTGGCGGGTCCGGCAGAACGGTTCGAGATGCTGTCGGCCATCGGCCAGGTCTACCGGTCACGCTCACTCTACGACCAGGCCAAGCCCTTGTTCGAGCAGGCGCTGGCGCTGAGCGAGGAAGCGCCTGCGCTGTCGGCCCGGGACCGTGCCCGGGCGCTCACTCAGCGCGCCCGACTGATGATTGCCGACGGCAGCCCGCTCGAGGCGGCCGAAACACTTCTTTTCCAGGCCGAGGCGGCGTGGGCTGATGCGCCATACGACTGGGAGCTGCTGGCGCGCATCCGCATCACGCGCTCCTGGGTCGAACGTCACCGCGGCCGTCACGACCGGGCGCTGACCATGATCGAGCCGCTGTGGTGGCAGATGCCGCCGCCGGATCGCGCTGATGGCGGTGTTCGGGCGAGTGTTCTCGATGCCCTTTCCGGACTCAAGGCCGCCAACGGACAACTCCGCGAGGCCGCCCGCTTTCGCGCCATGGCCACGGCGGCATTTCGCGAAGAACAGGGAGAGACCGGTCAGGGCTATGTTGTCAGCCTGGCCAACAGTGTCAGCCTCGAACGCAGTCTGGGCCATTTTGAAACGGCCGAGCGTCGGGCGCGCCGCGCACTGGCCATCTACGACCGCATTTATAAGGAGCCAGTGGACTATCGCGCCGCGCTGCGACGAAGCCTCGCCCAACTCCTGTTTCTGCTCGGCCGGGTCGAGGAGGCCTTCGAGGAACTGACCCGATCGAGTGCGGAATATGCCAGGGTCAGGGGGCTCGAGCCGGACGACTGGCCACTGCACTACAGCAATCGCGGCCGGTTCCATGCCCGCCTGGGGCGCCACGATCAGGCCGCCGCCGACCTCGCTCGGGCGCATGAACTGATGCGTGAGCACGACGAGCAATTCGATCAACGCCTGCTCTCGATCGTCGAGATGCTGCGCTCTTGGGCGGATTGCGGGGCGGGCAGGGACCCCGCGAACGCCCTGGCGAGGATCGATCGCCTTGACCCCGAATATTTTGATCACCCTCGGGTCGGCGGGCAATTCAGGGAAGCTCGTGCCAGCTGTCTGCTCCGCGCCGGGGAATTCGGGCGCGCCTGGTCCGAGCTTGAGCCGTTGCTGGCCTCGCCGATACCGCCTGGCAATGTCGTTGACGGCGCCGATCGCCGCATCCTCGCGGCGGACATCCTTGCTCGCCTCGATCGCCGTGAGGAGGCCAGCACATACATTGAAGAGGCCCGACAGGCATTCGAGGCCAATGGCCTGGCTGAGCATCCCGTTCTCGAGCGCGTCGCAAGCCGCGCGGGACAGTTCTAGAGCAATTGCCTGGCGGTTTTGATCGCCGCATTCCGATACACTCTTCGAGACTCATATAAAAGGAGATCGGCATGTTGCGTTGTCTGTGCATCTCACGACCGCTGGCCCTGCTGGCGACCACCCTGCTTGCCTGCCTGGCCTGGCCCGCGCTGGCGGGAGAACGCGCGGTGGTGTATTCCGCGGATGATCCCACCATCGAGTGGGGCCCTTGCCCGGGATTCTTCCCCGAGACCTGCCGCATCGGCGTGCTGAATGGGGATCCGGCCCAGCCCGACGCCGACATTTTCTTCAAGCTCCCGTCGGACACGGCGGTACCGGCGCATACCCACACATCGGCCGAGCGCATGGTGCTGGTGTCGGGCCGACTGGAGGTCGATTACGAGGGACAGGATCCGGTCGTGCTGACCCCGGGGACCTATGCCTGGGGGCCGCCGGAGCTTCCGCATTCGGCCAGGTGCCTGGAGGGCGACGAGTGTGTCCTGTTCATTGCATTCGTCGAGCCTGTTGACGCCTTTCCAGCCGGCGACTAAATTGCGTTGAAGAGGGGGATCTGCATGCGCCCGGGCCAGGCGCCCGGGGAGGAGTCGTCATGAATACACAACCTGAACACCACGGCCGCTGCATCTGCGGCGCCGTCGAAGTGGCCGTGCGCGGCGAACCGGCGGCCATGGGTTACTGCCACTGCGAGTCCTGTCGCCACTGGTCGGCCGGGCCAGTCAATGCTTTTACCCTGTGGCCGCCCGAGGCGGTCGAGGTGGTGAAGGGCGAAGACCAGCTGGCCGAGTACAGCAAGACGCCTGGCAGCATCCGGCAGTGGTGCCGGAAGTGCGGCGGCCACGTACTCACTCGCCATCCGGAAATGGGCCTCGTTGATGTCTATGCCGCCCTGTTGCCGGACCTGGATTTTCAACCCGGCGTACACGTGCATTACCAGGAGTCGGTGTTGAGAATCAAAGACGGCCTGCCCAAGCAGCGTGATGTGCCGAGCGAACTGGGCGGCTCGGGCGAACTGATGGCCGAGTAGCAAAAAACTGGCGGGTCGTCTTGCGGCAGGCCGTTTCTCTGGATGGACCCCACCACCCAGGGAGTGAACAGTCATGCAAAGATTCCTGATTCTGCTGTTCGGGATCGTCGCGTATTTCGTTTTCCTGCCAACGTTCCTCTACTTGATCGCCTTTGTCGGCAATCTCCAGACCACCGCACTGGCCGAAACTCTGCCGGCGCTGACCTGGCTCGTGCCACAGTCGGTGAGCTTTGGCCGCGAGACCGGTTCGGCTGGCCTGGCGATGGCCATCAACCTGGCGCTGATCGCCCTGTTCGGCGTCCAGCACAGCATCATGGCGCGCTCCGGTTTCAAGGCCTGGCTCAAGCGCAGCCTGCCGCGCTCGGCCGAACGTAGCGTCTACGTGTTGATTTCCAGCCTGGTGCTGATCGTGCTGTTCTGGCAGTGGCGTCCGAGCGGGCCGGTGATCTGGTCGGTGGAATCCGGCGCCCTCCAGACGGTGCTGTGGACGGTATTCGCGGTGGGCTTTGGTATCACCTTCATCGCTACCAATCTGATCGATCACCTCGATCTGTTCGGGCTCAAGCAGGTCTGGAGCCAGTTCCGCGGCCGGGAGGCTCAGCCGCCGCGCTTTGTCACGCCGTTGTTCTATCGCATTGTCCGACACCCCCTGTACTTCGGGTTCCTGCTGGCGTTCTGGGCCACCCCGTACATGACGCTCAGCCACTTGACCTTCGCCGCCGGCATGAGCGTCTACATTCTGATCGGCGTTCGCCTCGAAGAGCGTGACCTGGAGCGCTACCACGGCGAGGTCTATCGGCGCTATAAAGAAAAGGTGCCGCAGCTCGTTCCGGTTCCGGGAAAAGCCTGGCGCGAACAACCCGGCCGGGAGCAGGCAGGTGTCGGCAGTCACGGTTAGCTCGAGGGGTAAGCGCTCGTGTCCGGGCACCGCATTGGCTTGATCGCTCTTGCATCAGCCGGCGCGTTGTTCGCCGCAATCGGATCTATAAGGAGATGCGTTATGTCAGAACTTCGCCTACAACGGACTAAACCTTGCAGTGGTCGTGGGCTCTTGATCACCCTGGCGCTCGTGCTGGCGGTGCCGTCGGCTCTGGCCCAGCACGACATGCACGACGAAGCGCCGGTCGCCGCCGAAGCCGATATCGGCACGGTCGATTTCAGGGCAGATTGCGACGAAGCAGTGCGGGCCGATTTCGATCACGCCCTGGCCCTGATGCACCACATGATGTACCAACAGGCGCGCGGCGAGTTCGAGGCGATTGCGGCCACCGACCCGGATTGCGCCATGGCGCACTGGGGCATTGCCACCACGCTGTTTCAGCCCTTGTGGGGCACCACGCCCTCGACTGAGGCTATCGAGCGGGGGCGAAAGGCCATCGAGCGTGCCGCTGAGACCGTTGACAGTGAGCGCGAACAGCGCCTGATCGAGGCCACCGCCGCGTTCTTCGGGCCGGAAACCGACCGGCTCTGGAACCGACTTCCGGGCTGGATCGAGGGTATCGCCGAAGCCTTCCGCGCTCATCCTGAGGACCTCGACATCGCAGCGCTGTACGCACTGTCGTTGTTGACCGAAGCGCAACGAGCCGAGAATGCCGGCGCGCTGCATGACGAGGCGGAATCGGTGCTGGCCGAAGTCTGGAAGAAGGAGCCGACCCACCCCGGCGCGGTCCACTACACCATTCATGCCACCGACGCCGATGGACGGGCCGAAAACGCGCCTGACATCGTCGCCTCATATGGCGAGATCGCGCCGGAAGTCCCGCATGCCTTGCACATGCCGTCGCACATCTACGTGCGCCTGGGCGACTGGCCGGCGGTGATCGACTGGAACGAGCGATCGGCCGCAGCAGCGGCCGGCCACAGGGTTGGCGGCGCGCTGTCCTTCCACTACATTCATGCCATCGACTACTTGGTCTACGGCCATCTGCAGCGCGGCCAGGATTCACGGGCGGAGCAGGTCCGCGACGCCGCGTGGAAGAGGCACCCGCACCAGGGCAGCTTCCCGGGCGCTTTTCATCTGGCGGCCGTTCCTGCCCGCTTGGCCGTGGAGCGGCGCGATTGGCAAACGGCAGCGGCCGTCGAGCCGCGTACGCCCGACTACATTGCCTGGGACGAGTTTCCCTGGCCCGAGGGCATCAGCTGGTTCGCCCGGGGTTTGGGTGCGGTCCACAGTGACGACCTGAAAGGAGCGCGCGAAGCCGAAAGCCGGATGGCCGAGCTGGCCAGGCAGGCCGAGTCCGCCGCCGACCAGCGTTTCGCCGTCTACATCGAAACCGATCGCCGGATCCTGGACGGCTGGATCGCATTCGCCGAGGGCGACGCCGAGCGTGCCGTCGAGTCGATGCGTCGGGCCGTCGAGCTGGAGGCCTCGGTCGAAAAGCACCCGGTCACGCCGGGGGCGCTCTATCCGCCCGGCGAGGCCCTGGGCGACCTGCTGACTGCCCTGGAGCGATACGAGGAGGCGCTGGCAGCCTACGAGCAGTCCGACGCAGTCTGGCCGGGACGCCACAACACGCTGCGCGGCGCGCTCCGTGCGGCGGACCATGCCGGTGACGAAGAGCAAGCGCGCCGGTGGCGAGAACGACTCGCGTCGAGCGCGCCCGACAGCGAGCGCTGGGGTGATTGATGCTATTTCGGGTGTTTACGGCCGTGGTGTCGGCCCTGATAGCGACTGTGGCATCTGCCGGGATCGGCGAGTGGCGGGTCGGACCCAGCGGCGATTCAGCCTGTGATTTCAACGATATCCAGGACGCCATCGATGCAACCGCTGCCAACGACGGCGGTCTTTCGACGATCAATGTGCGGGTTGCCGGAAGTGCCGCCGATCATCGCGGCAACACCTATAGCATTAATGCAGCCGACTTCGACAACGTCGACACCTTTCGGATCATCGGCGGGTATGACTCTTGCGCGGCGAGCAGCCCAAGCGCTGGTGCGCAGACCGTACTCGATGCCGACGGAACCGGCCGGGTCTTTCACCTGGTCTACAACGCCAGCGATACCGATCCGGTTCGCACCATCGAGTTGGAAAATCTCGAGATCACCGGCGGTCTGGCGCCGTTCGCCGGCGGTGGCGTCCGCGTCGAGGGCCATTCCGGCCGTCACCGCATACAAATCCGCAATGTGCTGGTAACCGGCAACAACACGCAGAGCGTGGGCAGCGGTGGCGGCATCAGCATTGAGACCGACCAGGCCAGCGACAGCCCTACGGCCTGGGTCACGATCGGCCAGGGATCGATCATCCACAACAACCGCGCCGACGGCGGCGGTGGGGGACTGGCCTGCTTCAATACTTCCGGTGGCAATAACCCGCCCGTGCTGCTGTTCAACACTGCGGTGATTTCCAACCAGGCGGTATTCAACGGCGGCGGTTTGGCGCTGTCGGGCTGCAAGGGTTTTTCGGTCCGCACGGCCGGATTCGACAATGGTATCCGGCTCAACGTCGCCGGGTCGGAGAATGAATCCGGAGACGGCGGCGGCATTCATGTCGCCAACGGCGGCGAGCTGACTCTGGAGGCCTCGGGCAATGAGCGCTCGGCCGTGGTCTTCGGAAACAGCGCCGACAACGGCGGCGGCCTGGCGCTGATCGACGACGGCTCCACCGCCGAGCTGGTCAACACCCGGATCACGACCAATTCTGCCAACGCAGATGGCGGCGGCCTCCTGGTTCGCGAGGCCGACCTGACCATGGGACGTGTCGGGGGCGTGACAGGCTTTCCCGGCGATTGTCTGCCGCAGTTCGATTCTGCATCGCGCTGCAGCGTCGTCTTCGGCAATACCGCCGGCGGCGACGGTGGCGGCATCGCCGTGTTCGGCCCGGAATTCGGCCGTATCAACCGGGCCACCTTTGACCAGACTCTGATTCACGGCAACTTCTCCGACGGCGGCCTGGGCAGCGCCGCCTACCAATCCGTTGCCGAGGTAGTCATGGAAGGCGCGGCGGTCTTCGAGAACCAGGGCTCGAGCGATCTGTTCCACGTCGCCGACAGCGGGGGTCTTTTCATGAGCTGGAGCACCATTGCCGGAAACCTCGAATCCGATGCCGGCGGCCGCGTGTTCCGGCTCGAAGGATCGTTCGCTACGCTCGACTTCGACGGCGGCATCGTGTGGGAACCGGGTAACGACCTGGTGAGTGCGGGAGCGAGTGGTGCCGAGGCCCGTGCCGATTGCACCATCGGTCATCAGGCCGAGCCCGATTCAGGGTTCGACTCGACCAGTTTTTACAGTCACGTCGATCCAGGCTTGCGTGACCCCGGCGCCGGCGATCTGCGCCTGAACCTGTCCTCGCCGGCCGTCGATTACTGCAACGACGCGGCCACCTCCGCTCCGGCATTCGGGGACATGTTCGACAACGCGCGGGGTATCGCGGTCGATGGCCCGATCAAACAACCGCCCGACGCCCCGGGTGGGCCCTTCGATCTCGGCGTCCACGAGCTCCAGTCGCTGGAACTCGAGATCTTTGCCGACCGGTTCGAAGATAGCTGAAGCCGCGGCATCCCGGGCGGCAATATCAAGCCTGGGTGACGCCAGAAGGGGAACTAGACATGGCGCGACTCCGCCCGACTTCTGCTATTGTCACTAGGGTCTGCCTTCCCCGCCTTTTTTAGGCCCATTTCTGACGTCAAGGCTGAAGCCGTGAATCACACACTCCGATCGATCGACCATTTCCTCCGTCCCGCTCTTTTACTGTTGGTAAGCGCCGGCGCCTTGTTCGCCGCGGCTCCCGTGCACGCGCAACCGGTATTTTCCAAGGCGTTCGCCCCGGCCACGATCGGTGCCGGGAGCACCTCGCGCCTGACGTTTACCATCAACAACGGGGACATGGTGGCGCCGGCGGACGACCTTGCGTTCACCGACGTCCTGCCCGCCGGTGTGACGATCGCCCAGCCGCCCAGCGCAAGCAACACCTGCGGTGGCGTCGTGACCGCGCCCGGGGGTGGGGGAACGATCGAACTGAGCGGCGGCAGCGTGGGCCCTGGCGAGGCCTGCCAGATCGCGGTCGATGTGACTTCGTCGACGCTCGCCACCCACACCAACACCTCTGGCGACCTCACGTCCACCGCCGGCAACAGCGGCCAGGCGACCGCTGACCTGACAGTTGATGCCGAGCTCCCGGGTTTCACCAAGAGCTTCGCGGCCGATCCGATCCAGCTCGGAGATTCGGTCACGCTCACCTTCACCCTCGACAACAGCGCGAGCACATCGGACCGCTTCAATCTCAGCTTCAACGACACGCTGCCCGCCGGACTCGTCGTCGCAGGACCGTCAAACGCGGGCGGCACTTGCCCGGCAGTTGACGCCGGGGCGATCACCGCCGTTCCGGGATCGAGCACGATTTCCTACGGCGCGTTCGGGCCGCTTGCGTCCGGTGCAACCTGCACGATCTCGGTCGACGTGACGGCGGTCGAGCCGGGTCTCCAGGTCAACCGCACGGGCGAGCTGACCTCGACTCCCGCGGGCTCGCTCGAGTCGAGCGGCTTCGCCGTCGACGCGCTCGACGTGACCGTGGAACCGCTCACGCTGGTCAAGTCCTTCATCAACGATCCCGCCGCACCCGGGGAGACCGTCACGCTGCGCTTCACGGTCTACAACTTCACCCGCGACCCGGCGAGCGATATCGCCTTTACCGACGACCTTGACGCCACCCTGTCGGGCCTGGCGGCGACCGATCTGCCGCTGAACGATGTCTGCGGCTCCGGCTCGCAGGTAAGCGGCGCGAGCACGATCGGCCTCACCGGCGGCACGCTCGGCGGTGGTGAATCGTGCACTTTCGACGTCACGCTCCAGGTGCCCGCGGGCGTGGCGCCCGGCAGCTACCCGAATACCACGAGCACGGTCACCGGCGATGTGGCGGGGGAGCCCACCGCCGGCTCTCCGGCAATCGATGACCTGGCGATCGCCCCGGCACCGATCCTCACCAAGACCGTGACCCCCGATCCCGCGCTCGCCGGCGACGAGCTGACGGTCGATTTCCTGCTCGAGAATCCTTCGGCGGATCCGATCACCAACATCACTTTCCAGGACGTCTACACCGACTTCATCCCCGGTTCGACGATCACCGCGCCCGCCGATGGCTACTGCAATGGCACCGGCACGACTGCCGTGAGCACGACGACGATCCAGTTCTCCACGATCGACCTCGCCGCCGGCGCGAGCTGCACCTTCTCGTTCGCCCTCCAGGTTCCGCTCGACACCGATGCGGGCATCTACACCAACACCACGAGCGAGGTTTCCGGCCTCGATCCGGCCGAGGAACCACTGACCGGCCGGCCGGCGAGCGACGACGTGCGCATCATTGCGGCGCCGCGGCTGGAAAAGGCTTTCGTGGGAGATTCAGTCGCGCCAGGTGACACAGTCACGCTTCGCTTTACCCTCACCCGCGCCGAGGGTGCGCCCGGCACGGCGACCGACATCGCTTTCACTGATGACCTGTCGGCGGTAATGGCCGGCCTGTCAGCGATCGACACGCCGATCGCCGATGCTTGTGGGGCCGGCTCCGAGATTTCCGGGACCACGACCCTCGCCTTCACCGGCGGTTCGCTCCCGACCAACTCTTCGTGCAGCTTCGACGTCACGCTCCAGGTCCCCGCCGGTGCGATGCCTGGCTCCTATACCAATACCACCAGCACGGTTACCGCGACGGTCGAGGCGCTCGCGGTGGAGGGAGCGGCCGCGTCCGACGATCTCGAGATCGCCGGCCTCCAGGCGGCCAAGCAGTTCACGGACGATCCGGCAGTGGCCGGCGGCACCGTGACGCTCGAGTTCGTGCTGAGCAATGACGATCCGAGCTCCTCGGCGACCGGCATCAGTTTTACCGATGACCTGAACGCCGTCATCGCCGGCCTTGCCTACAACGGCGCGGCTGTGACGGACCCGTGCGGTGCGGGTTCGCAACTCACCGGCACGACCACGCTCGTGTTCACCGGCGGGACGCTCCCGCCGGGCGGGTCGTGCGCCTTCTCGGTGGTGCTCGATGTTCCGGCAGGCGCTTCCGCCGGAGAGTTCGCCAATACCACCTCGCAGGTATCGGGTACGGTCGACGGCTCGCCAGTGGTCGTGGCGCCCGCAACCGACACCCTGCTGATCGTCGATCCGCTCACGATCGACAAGGAGTTCATCGACGATCCGACCGCAGCCGGCGGCACGGTGACGCTCCAGTTCACGATCAACAACGCGCATCCGACCGAGCCCGCCACCGACGTGGCCTTCACCGACGACCTCGATGCGGCCCTCTCCGGCCTCCAGGCGGTCGGAACGCCGATCGGCGCGTGCGGCGGTACGCTCAGCGGCACCTCGCTGCTGACTTTCAGCGGCGGTAACGTGGCAGCCGCAAGCTTCTGCACCTTCAGTGTCACGCTCCAGGTCCCCGCCGCGGTGCCCAGCGGTACCACCGCCACCAACATCACGAGTTCGGTGACCGGCACGATCGATGGCGTCGGCGTGACCGGCAGCCCGGCGAGTGACGATCTTCAGGTGGAGCAGGCCGGGTTATCCAAGGCCTTTGACGGTCCGACTACGGCTACCGGCACCGCCGTCCTGACCTTCACGATCCAGAACTTCAGCACCGATGCGCTCACCGGCCTGTCGTTTACCGACGACCTCTCGGCGACACTCGCGGGCCTCGCGGCGGTCGGCCTGCCGATGAACGACGTGTGCGGTGCGGGGTCAAGCATCAGCGGCACCTCATTCCTGACCTTCAGTGGCGGCAGTCTCGCCGCGGAGGAAAGCTGTAGCTTCGACGTGACGGTCCAGGTGCCGGCGGGCGCCGCGCCGGGCAGCTACACAAACACGACCAGCGACCTCTCGGCTTCCGGATTCGTGCTCGCGCCGGCGGCGACCGATGACCTGGTCATCGAGCCTGCACCGGGCTTCTCCAAGAGCTTCTTGCCGGCGACAGTCGGCGAGGGCATTCCGAGCACGCTCGAGTTCACGATCGACAATACCGCGAGCGCCGTTGCGGCCACCGGTCTCGATTTCACCGACAACCTGCCGGCGGGCATGGTGGTGGCGGCGGCACCGAATACTGCAACCAGCTGCACTGGTGGCACGATCACCGCTGTGGCCGGGAGCGGGACCGTCTCCTACACCGGTGGGAGCGTCGCAGCCGGGGCGTTGTGTACTGTCTCGGTCGACGTTTCCGCCGACGTGATGGGCACCTACGTCAACACTTCGGGCGAGTTGACTTCGACGTCAGGTTTGAGTGGCACCGCGTCCGCGACCCTGGACGTGCGGCCGCCGCCGACGGTGGCGAAGGGATTCACGCCTGACGTGATCGCGAGCGGCGATTCAAGCACGGTAACGGTGACGATCGACAACACGGCCAACTCGATCGACGCCAGTGACGTCGTGGTGACGGACAATCTGCCCACCGGCGTTGAAGTGGCGCCAACGCCGAACGCCGCGACGACCTGTACCGGCGGCACGCTGACAGCGGTGGCCGGCGCCGGCTCCTTCGACTATAGCGGCGGCACGGCCCCGGCCGGTGGGAGTTGCACCGTCCAGGTCGACGTCAGCGCACCGGATGCCGGCTCCTTCGACAACACGGTCACGGTCACGTCTTCACTCGGCATGAGCGCGCCGGCGACCGACACGCTGGTCGTTTCCGACTCGCCGCTGGTGACCAAGGCCTTCAGCCCGGGCGAGATCGCGGTCGGCGGTTCGACGACCGTGACGATCACGATCGACAATACGGCCAACGCGGTGCCGGCGACCAACGTTTCTTTCACCGATACCTTGCAGGGCGGACTCCTTGTCGCCGACCCCGCCAATGCCTCGACCACCTGCACCGACGGAACGATCACGGCCGTCGCTGGCGCCGGTTCCTTCGGCTATAGCGGCGGCACGGTCCCGGCCAACACGAGTTGCAGCGTCCAGGTCGACGTCACCGCACCGGATGCCGGCTCCTTCGAGAACACCGTAACGGTCACCTCGTCGCTCGGCACAAGCGAACCGGCCATCGACACGCTCGACGTCACCGGGACACCGTTGGTGGACAAGGCCTTCAGCCCGGAAGAGATCCCGTTCGGCGGCTCGACGATGGTGACGATCACGATCGACAACACGGCCAATCCGCTGCCGGCGGACGACCTCTCCTTCACCGATACCTTGCAGTTCGGGCTTGCAGTAGCCGACCCGGCCAATGCCTCGAGCACCTGCACCGGGGGAACGCTGACGGCCGAGCCGGGAGCCACCGAGTTCAGCTACACCGGCGGCTCGGTCGCGGCGGGCGCTTCCTGTACGGTGATGGTCGAGGTCACGGGGACGACTTCCGGAGCCGTGGGCAACCAGGTGACCGTGGACTCCTCGCTTGGACAATCCTCTGCGGCATCCGCCGTCGTCCAGATCGGTGAGGTCAAAGACGTTCCGATCGTGAACTTCTGGGGTCTGCTGATGCTCACCATGCTGCTCGGCCTGGCCGCCATCTGGCGCCTGCGCTCATAAGGGGACCCGCCCGGCTGCCGAGACCGGCAACCGGGCGGCGTTGCTCAGCGTGTGAGGAAGTTCAGTTGTTGCCCGTGCCGTACTCGGCCAGCCACTCGTCGTCGGAGCCTTCGCTGATGTCTTCGAACATGAAGGTCGAGAGGTAGCGCTCGCCGGTGTCGGGCAGCATGGCCAGGATACTTTTGCCCTCCTCGGCCTTTTCAGCAACCTTCAGCGCGGCAGCCACCGTTCCACCGCCGGAGATGCCGGTAAAGATGCCTTCCTTGCTGGCAAGTGCCAGGGCGGTGTCGCGGGCTTCCTCGTCGGTGACCGGCACGATCTCGTCGGCGATGTCGAGCTTGAGCACCTTGGGCAGGAAGTCGGGCGTCCATCCCTGGATCTTGTGTGCCTGCCATTCCTTGCCGGCCATCAACTGCGCCTGGTCCGGTTCGGTGGCGACGATCCTGATCCCGGGACGGGCAAGCTTGAGCATTTCGCCGGCGCCGGTGAGCGTACCGCCGGTACCCCAGCCGGAGACGAAGTAGTCCAGCCGCCTGCCGGCGAAATCGCGCAGGATCTCCGGACCCGTTGTGTTGCGGTGATAGGCGGGATTGGCCTCGTTTTCGAACTGGCGGGCCAGGAACCAGCCGTGCTTGTCGGCCAGTTCTTTCGCCTTCTTGACCATGCCCGTGCCTTTTTCCTCCTTGGGCGTGAGAATCAGCTTGGCGCCCAGTGCGCGCATCAACTTGCGCCGCTCGATCGAGAAGGTTTCCACCATCACGGCCACGAAGGGATAACCCTTGGCCGCACAGACCATGGCCAGCGCGATGCCGGTGTTGCCGGAGGTTGCCTCGACCACGGTCTGGCCCGGCTTGAGCTCTCCGCGCTGCTCGGCGTCTTCGATGATGCCGATGGCCAATCGGTCCTTGACCGACGAGAGTGGGTTGAAGAACTCGGCCTTTACGAATAAATCGACGTGCTTCGGAGCAAGTCGATTGACGCGCACCACCGGCGTTCGGCCGATGGTCTGGAGAATGTTGTCGTGGATCATGTTCGGGTCTCCCGCTTTCGGGTGTAGACGCTTTGACAGCGAGTGTCGACAGTCGTTGTCAGAACCGATATCTGACGTAGCTTACACTTTGGTCGGAAACGCGGGAGTGAACAATACGTGGAAGCCGAAATGCTCGAGCTCGAGCAGCTTGGCGTCGGAACACTCGCGAATGTCGATCTGAAAGTGGCGCCGGGAGAGATCGTGTGCGTGTCCGGGCCGTCGGGCTCGGGCAAGACGCGCCTGCTGCGTGCCGTTGCCGATCTCGAGCCGCACGAAGGTCGCACTCGCCTGGGTGAGCATGAACAGGCGGCGATGCCGGCTCACGAGTGGCGCCGTGCCGTCATGCTGGTCCCGGCCGAAAGTCAGTGGTGGCACGAGCAGGTCGGTGCACACTTCGCCCGGCCCATGCCGGACGCATTGGCCGAGCTGGGCTTCGAGGCCGGTGTCGAGGATTGGCCGGTGATGCGCTTGTCTTCAGGCGAAAAGCAGCGCCTGGCCTTGGTGCGCGCGTTGTCGACCGGGCCGCGCGCCCTGCTGCTCGACGAACCCACCGCCAATCTCGACGATGACAGCGCCGAACGGGTCGAGGGCTGGTTGATGCGGCTGATTCGCGAACGTCACTTGCCGACCCTGTGGGTGGCGCACAGCATGGCGCAGATCGAGCGTGTCGCAGACCGGCATTTTCGCGTGGCCGGTTCGCGGTTGGAGCTGGCGGCATGAGTAGCGTGATCGATCTCAGCTGGTGGCAGCTGGCCCTGGCGGCGGTGCTGGTGTTGGCCCTGGCCGGCAGCATGTGGTTGACCCGCCTGGGTCTGGCCGGCTCGCTGCTGATCGCCGCGGGCCGAACCGTGGTGCAGCTGGCGCTGGTCGGCCTGGTCCTCGAAGCCCTGTTTGCCGTTGGCGCCCTGGGCTGGATCGCGCTGATGGCGCTGGCCATGCTGCTGCTGGCCGGGCGCGAGGTGATGGTGCGCCAGAAGCATCGCTTCACCGGCGGCTGGGCCTTCGGTATCGGAACCGTGTCGATGTTCGTTTCGGCGTTCAGCGTGACCGTGCTTGCGTTGGTGGTGGTGATCGGACCCGATCCCTGGTACTCGCCGCAGTACGCCATTCCGCTGTTGGGCATGCTGCTGGGCAACACCATGACTGGCGTGGCCCTGAGCCTGGACCGCCTGACCGAGTCGGCCTGGCGCGAGCGCGCGCTGATCGAGCATCGCCTGATGTTGGGCCAGACCTGGGTGGAGGCCATTTCCGAGATTCGTCGCAACGCCATGCGCTCGGGCATGATTCCCATCATCAATGCCATGGCCGCGGCCGGCCTGGTCAGTCTCCCGGGCATGATGACCGGCCAGATCCTGGCCGGCAGCCCGCCGGCGCTGGCGGTCAAGTACCAGATCCTGATCATGTTCACCATTGCCGCCGGGACGGGTTTCGGCACCATGGCGGCGGTGTCGATGGGCAGTCGGCGACTGTTCGACAAACGCGAGCGACTGCGCATCGATCGTCTGAGCCGTTGATGCCGGCGATCGGTGTCATGAATGCCTCGGGTTTGTGTGATCAAGTGGACTTGATTGCCCTGCACGTTTACTCTTTGGGTCGAAGGGTCGAGGGAACTGTCAGCAGATGATCTACGGCGTCCGCCGCAATTTCACAGGGCTTCGCGCGTGAGCGACCGCACGGGGCGCCATTGGTTGGCACGCCTGGCGTGCGCCCTGCTCTTGCTTGCGGCTTCCGCCCCCCTCCTGGCACAGCACCGCGCAGACGTCATTCAGCTCCCTGACGAAGGCACCATCGGCGACATCAAGCAGGCCGCGGCCGTGCGCCCGGACCCGGAGGGTGCGCTGAATCCGGAATCCCTGCTTCGCAGCGATGCAGGCTTTGAACGTTACTCCCCGGAGCTGGAGCGCAACGCGCCCCCGCTGTGGCTGAAACTCCAGGTGGCCGCCCCGCCTGCATCCGATGGTCAGTATGTGCTGCGCGTCGCGCGGCGTTTCTTCCAGGCGTTTGAAGTCTACGTCCCGGATGAGGACGGCCAGTTGCGGGAATTTCGCGCGGCCTACGATGAAACAATCACGATGGATACGGTCGGCCGGCAGTTCGTTTCGGACTTCACGGTGCCGTCCGGAGAAGTCCAGACCCTGCTGATCCGTGTCGATACCGTTCAGGACAGTCTCCAGCCGGTGGAGTTGTGGATAGAGAGCCGATCGACTTTCGCCGAATCGAAGACCAACCACTTCCTTGTCTTCGGGCTCGTGTTCGGCATGTTGATCGCCCTGATCTTCCACAACTTCATCCTGTATCTGAATCTTCGCCAGCGCGGTCACCTGTTCTATGTGCTGGCGATGGCCAGCGTCCTGCTGTTGCTGGGTATGGATTCCGGGCTCTTGCAGAACTACGTACTCCCCGACTTTCTTCTGGCGTACGTCGCAAAGCTGTACGCCGTGATCAACATGCTGGCATTGGTGACCATCGGGCTTTTCTTCCTGGCATTCGTGCATCCGCAGCGTCACGCGCCGCGCCTGAGCCGGACCATCCGCATCCTGATCGGCGTGATAGCCCTTATGGCCACCGCCGCGCTGATCCTGCCCGATCAGCGACTGCCGCTGATCCTCACCGCCCTGCAGCCGGTCCAGCTTCTGTTCCAGATCCTGCTGATTGCCGGCGCCTACCTGGCTGGCCGCCGGGGTGCCACCGAGGGCTACATTTTCCTGGCTGCCTGGCTGGTATTCATCATCAGCGGATTCGCGCGGGTGTTCATGTCGCTCGACCTGGTGCCGCGCACCAGCCTGTTCGAATACCTGATCTACTTCGGCTCGGTGGTCGAAGCCAGCATTCTGGCACTTGGGTTGACCTGGCGCGTACGTCAGCTCTACGAGCGCCACGCCCGGGCCATCGAGGAGCAGCACAAGGCCGCCCGCCTGGCCAACCTGGACCCGTTGACCGACGCCTACAACCGGCGCTTTCTGCAGACCTACCTCGACAACGTCATGCCGGGCGCTTCGGCCGACTCCTTTGACCGGGCCGTGCTGATCCTCGACCTCGACAATTTCAAGGAAACCAACGACGAGTACGGCCACGCTGCCGGCGATATGGTGCTGCGCGAACTGGTGCGGCGCTGTCAGCGCGTGCTGCGCGAGGGCGATGTGATTTGCCGGCTTGGCGGCGACGAGTTCGTGATCGTTCTTTCCGATCAGAATGATCGGACCGGCCAGCAGGTAGCCGGTAGGATCATCGACGAAGTCGCCGAACGGCCGTTCCTGTTCGAAGGCGCGGAGATGCCCGTGACCACCAGCATTGGCGTAGTGTCGAGTATCTCGCCGACGTGTACGGTCAGCGACATTCTGCGCATGGCCGACCAGGCGCTCTACCAGGCCAAGCAGGCCGGTCGCAACCGGGCCGTGCTGTTCGATCCCGACAAGGCCACACCCTTCCGGCACGGGCCCTCACGCGCCCCGGCGAGACACGAGGAAGCATGAAACAAGCAAAGATCACGATTATTGGCGCCGGTGTATCCGGCCTGTATGCCGCCTGGCGCCTGCTCGAAGCCGGGCACGATTCTGCCAGTCTGACCGTGCTGGAGGCCACTGATCGCATCGGCGGCCGGCTGTGGTCCCTGCGCATGCAGCCCGACAGCACCCTTCCGGCCGAACTCGGCGGCATGTTCTTCAACGACCGGCAGCCGCTGGTCTATGGGCTGTGCAGCCGGGCGCTTGACCTGCCGAAGGAGCCAGTCGCACCCGAGCCCGACTTTGCCTGGCTGCGCGCAACGCGCTTCCGGATCGCCGAGTTCGCCGACCCGAAGAAGCAGCCCTACAACCTGGCGCCGGATGAGCAGGGGCTGAGCTATTACCAGTTGCTCGATCTGGCCTGCACCCGGATCGCTCCCGACATCAAGAAGTTGTGGCCGAACGATCCCGACGGTAGCCGTGAGCAGACACTCGACTACCTCAAGCAGCACGAGTTCGACGGCCGGCCGCTGTGGCGCTGGGGCTTCTGGAACCTGCTCTCGCGCGTGATCAGCAACGAGGCCTGGCTCGCACTGCGCGGCATGATCAGCTCCAATGCGCTGCTGTCGAACTGGAACGGCTTCGACGCCATGGTCGCCGTCGTGGTCGAACAAAGCGGTCAGTGGTTTCGGCTCACGCACGGCTACCAGCACCTGCCCGAGCGGCTGGCGGAAGTGCTCGAGCAAGCCGGCGTGGCGGTGCTCAAAGGTCATGTCGTCGAGCGTGTCGAACGCGACGGCAAGGGGCTGCGCCTGATGGTCGATTCGAAGGAGGGCACGAGCGCGGTCGGCACCGACCGCCTGGTTCTGGCCGTGCCGAAGCTCGCGCTGAGTGCGCTCGTCGATGCCAGTCCCGATTTGCGTCAGGGTGGTCTGACCACAACCATGGACTCGGTCGACAGCGTACCCAACTGCAAGATCTTCCTGACTTTCGACAAGCCATGGTGGCGGGACGTGCCCGACGGCCCGGGCCGCATCGGGCGCGGTTCCTATGGCGTGTCGCATACCGACCTGCCCATGCGCCAGTGCTACTACCTGGGCGTGGACAAGGGTTCGGGCCAGGCCTTGATGCTGGCCAGCTATCCCGACACCGATGCGGTCAGTTTCTGGCGTGCGCTGACGCCCGACAGCGGGCGCGGTGCCGAGTTGGCGAGTGATCTCAGCCCGGTCGCACTCACCGAAATCCGACGCGAGCTGAGCGAAATGCATGGCGTCGATGTGCCCCAGCCCACGGCCGGGCGCTTCATCGACTGGACGCACTGGCCTTACGGCGGCGGCTGGCACAACTGGCTGCCCGGCTGGAAGAGCTGGGAAGTGACCGAATCGATGTGTGCCCCGATCACCGGACTGCCCGTCCATCTTTGCGGCGAGACCTACAGCACGGCCCAGGGTTGGGTCGAGGGTGCGCTGCAGACCACCGAAGACATGCTGCAACGATGCTTCCATTTATCGGCGCCCGACTGGCTCAATTCCTGACCGCTGGCTCGGCCGCCCAACTTTCCCGCAACCCCCATCAAAGGAGATTCCATGTCCGAGAAAACCCGCAAATTCGTCGCCGTTCTGGGTGAGGATCCGGAAACGCTCGAACGTTTCAAGCAAGATCCGAAAGCCGTCATGGACGAATATGGTGTACCGGAAGAGCACCAGAAGCACTTTCTTTCCGGCGACAAGGATGCCCTGCGTCGTGAAGCCGGCGTGGACGACGCTGCCGTGCAATTACTGATCGTGTGAAACGGGCTCAGGCGGCTGATGTCGGAAAACGCCACAAGCATCGGCCGCCTGAGCGTCGTCGGTACCGGCATTCGCCCGGGCGGCCATCTCACCCGTGAAACGCAGCATGTCATCGCTGCCGCCGACCGCGTCTTCACGGTGGTCGACGGGCTGACCCTCGAGCGCCTGCGAGAAATCAATGCCGGCATCGAATCGCTGCAGGACAGCTACGCCGTCGGACGGCAGCGCGACGACAGTTATGCCGAGATGGTGCGGCGAATCCTCGCTCCGCTCGAGGAAGGCCGGCATGTCTGCGCCGCCTTCTACGGCCATCCCGGCGTCTTCGTCTGGCCGGCCCACGAAGCCGTGCGCCAGGCGCGCGCGGCCGGCTACCGTGCCGTGATGTATCCCGGCATCTCGGCCGAGGACTGCCTGTTCGCCGACCTCGGGCTCGACCCGGCCGTCCACGGCTGCCAGAGTTTCGAGGCCACCGATTTCCTGCTCCACGCGCGCCGCTTCGACCCGACCGCGGCATTGATCCTGTGGCAGCCGATCACCCTCGGCGATCTCGGTCGCAAGGCCTTCGAACACGATCCGGAGTGGGTCCGCGTTCTGGCCGAAGTTCTGGGCGAGACCTACCCGGCCGAGCATCCAGTCACGATTTACGAGGCCGCGGTCTTTCCCCTTGACGAAGCCCGCATTGAGCCCGTGCCACTCAATCGGCTGCACGAGGCGCGCTTCACCCAGGCATCGACCCTGTACCTGCCGCCGGCGGGCGCGCCCGAGTTGAGCGCCGAACGGCTCGAACGGCTTGGTGTGCGAGCTTCCGATCTGGTCCTGGGCGCCTATCAGCAGTATCGGCGGGGCAACTAGAGCAGCCAGACGATCGGTAGTCGTGCCAGGATGGCCACGCCCATGCGCTTCCACGCGCTGGTGTGCGGCTCGTGCTCGTGGCGGACCTTGCCCGACTCGGTTCGCTCGATCCAGTACAGCCCGCCGTGGCCGTCGAGGTGCACCGAGTAGGCGTACTGCGGGACTTCCCCGGCAAAGGTCTCGGCCAATTGCCCGGCCAGTTCCGGGCTGTCGATCAACAGGCCCATCTCGGTATTGAGTTGTGCCGAGCGGGGGTCGAAGTTGAACGATCCGACGAACACGCGTTTGCCGTCTACAGCGAAGGTCTTGGCGTGCAGGCTCGATCCCGAGCTCCCCAGCGGCCCCTTGCCCCGCATCCGCTCCTGTCCCGAGAGACGCTGCATCTCGTAGAGCTTCACGCCGGCCTTGAGCAAGCGTTTGCGATAGCGGCTGTAGCCCGAATGCACGGCGGCGACGTCGGTGGCTTCCAGGGAATTGGTCAGCACGACCACTTCCACCCCGCTTTCGGCCAGCTCCGTGAATAGTTTCGCGCCAGAGCGTGTCGGTACGAAGTACGGCGAGACCACGTAGATCCGATCGGTCGGAAGACCGACGGCTTCCCGCAGCTGCTCGCTGAGCGGACCCTTCGAGCCGGGCTTGTCCAGGATCTTGTGAGGGTCGTCGCTAACCAGTTCCGCTCGCCCCCAGAACATTTCCAGCCGGCCGTCGAGAAAAGCTTCGATGAAAGCCGAGTGCTCGAACTTGTCGAGGTAGGCGATTGTCCGCTCGTCCTGTTCGAACTGGCGGGCTTCCAGGCGCAGGTAGCCGATCGGGTCGTTTTCCGTGGGCTCGATCAGATTCTCGATCGGCCAGGCCGACTCGCTGTTCCAGTAGCGGTCGAAATCGGCCGCGACGTCCTCGATCACCCGGCCGACGGCGATCACGTCCAGATCGGCAAACAGCAAACCAGTGCCGGCGGCAAAGTACTCGTCGGCGATGTTACGCCCACCGACAACGGTAGCCTGGCTGTCGGCAGTGAAGGACTTGTTGTGCATGCGCCGATTGATGCGACGGAAATCGGTCAGGTAGTTGACCCAACGCGGCCAGCGCAGGGCGAAGGGATTGAACAGCCGCACCTCGATGTTTTCGTGGCTGTCCAGGGCCGCCAGCCTGTCGTCCAGGCCCTGGATGCCGTTGTCGTCGAGCAAAAGCCGCACGCGAACGCCACGGTTGGCCGCCTCGAGCAGGGCACTCAGCATCAGCGCACCGGTCAGGTCATTGCCCCAGATGTAGTACTGCACATCGAGCGTGCGTTCGGCGGCGTGTGCCAACAGGTAACGCGCGGCGAAGGCGTCGAGCGGGTCGTTAAGTGGGTGGAGGCCGCTCTCGCCGGGATGCTCGCTGAGCTGCTCGGCGAGCGTCTGGCCCAGCTGTGTTTGTTGCCCGGTTTCGCGCGGCAGCGCGGCCGAATCGGCCGGTGCGGGGCGTTCAGTCCGCCGGAACCAGAAGACCGGCATCAGTCCTCCAAAAGCCGCCGCGAGCAGCCGCTGCCACGCCAGGCACTCTTCGGATGAACCAGCCCGCTTTGCCTGGTCGCGATGAGCCGGCCCAGATGTCGATCACGATCCTGCACGGGCTGGCCGGCTTTCGGCCTGCTCGATGGCCGCAACCAGTCGGGCCCTGAGCGCCGGATCGGCATCGGGACCGGGCAGCATGGCCAGTTCGTGGACGTCGAGCGCGCGTCCGTCGGTACTCAACACCCGTATGCGCTGAATCTCCTCGCCGGTGGCGCGCTCGATGTAGCGCACCGAATGGCAGGGATCGCCAAGGTGTTCCTCGACCCATTGCGACAGCGCGATCAGCACCGGGAACAGGGCACGCCCCGATTCCGTCAGCTTGTACTCGACCACGCGCCGGTCGGTCTGGGAGGCCTTGCGTTTGAGCAATCCGGCCTCGACCAGCTTGCGCAAGCGGTCGGACAGGATATTGCGCGCAATGCCCAGGCGCTTCTCGAAATCGTTGAACTGGCTGCTGCCCAGAAAGGCCTCACGGATGATCATCAGGCTCCAGCCGTCGCCCAGCAGGGCGGTCACGCGGGCGATCGGGCAGTTGCCTTGGCAGGCTTGGTCTTTGCTCATGACACTAGTTTGGCGGATTAGGTTGCATTTTGCAACTCATAGGGGTAGGCTATAACCAGGTTGCAAAATGCAACCTATATCGGAACCCAACGGAGAAACGGAGAACCGTCATGTTGATCCCTGAAAATGATTCCCGCCTGACCGCCCGCCGAATGGTAGCCCTGATTGCCGTCTGGGGCCTGCTCGGCCTGTTCGCGTGGTTGGCCTGATTGCGGCGGCAAGAAAGCCATACCGGCACTTTGACGATGCGTTTCCGGCAACTGGCGTAAACTTCTCCAGGCACGACCCATTCAATGACTGGAGACAGTGATGAGCAGTGAAGAACGCAAGGCTTTCATCGAGCGGCTCAAATCCCATCTTGACGAACTCGACGAGAAAATCGACGAATTCCAGGGCCGCGCCGAAGAAGTCAGTTCGAAATCGCGCGAGGAATACCACGAGCGCATTGCCGAAATGCGGAGCCGACGCAAGGACCTGGCCAACAAGCTCGACGAGGTTCGGGCCGGCGGGGAACTGCAGTGGAACAAGCTCAAGCGCGAAGCCGAATACACCTGGGATGCGCTGCAGAATTCGTTCAACTACTTCAAGTCACACTTCAAGTAAGTCATGCCGTACGCACGCAACGACGACCTGCCCGATTCGGTGACCGACAATCTTCCGCAGGGTGCTCAGACGATTTATCGCAAAGCGTTCAACTCGGCCTGGAAACAGTATGCCGGCAAGTCCGATCGCGAGGGTATCGCCCACCGCGTGGCCTGGTCGGCGGTCAAGGAGTCGTACGAAAAGAACGATGACGGTAATTGGGTCCGGAAGAACGACTGAGAAGGCCTGACGCCCGAACCGCAAGAGGAGAGACGATGACAGGTAAATCAACGCTGCTGTCGGCGCTCGTGCCGACCGCGGGGCTCGCGCTATCGCTATTCGCCACCGGCTTGCCCGCGGCCGAGCAGGGCCGCGTGATCGAATCCGCCGAGCGCGCCGTGCTCAGTTCGCGCGATCGCATCGAGCCGGAAAATGCCATGCTGACCGACCGGCTCGAAAACCTGCTGCCGCGCCTGATGGACGAGGCCGGTATCGACATGTGGCTGGTACTCAACCGCGAATATGCCGAGGATCCGGTCTACTTCACCCTGGTACCGCAGCCGAGCTTTGCCGCCCGGCGCACCACCATGCTGGTCTTTCATCGGAACGAAGACGGCGGGCTCGATCGCCTGACCGTCAATCGCTATCCGCTGGGCGAACCCTACGAATCGGCCTGGGAAGGGGGTTCGCTGGACGAACAGTGGCAGGCCCTGGGCGAGCTGGTTGCAGAGCGCGACCCGGAGCGCATCGGCATCAACGTATCCGACACCTGGCCGGAAGCCGACGGCCTGACCCACGGCCTGCATCGCAAGCTGATCGCCGCTTTACCGGATGAACTCGAAGACCGCCTGGTGCCGGCCGAGGAACTGGTGGTGCGCTGGCTCGAAACGCGCAGCGAGCGCGAGCTGGCCGTCTACCCGCACGTGGTCTCGATTGCCCGTGGCGTGATTGCCGAAGCCTTTTCGGGTCGCGTGATCACGCCCGGCGTGACGCATACCGATGATGTCGCCTGGTTCATCCGCCAGCGCTTCGAAGAGCTGGGGCTCGATCCCTGGTTCATGCCCTACGTCAATATCCAGCGTCCGGGTGGCGAGTGCGCGGAAGACACGCCGTTCTGCGGCACGTCCGGGACCATTCAGCCCGGCGATGTGCTGCATACCGACGTTGGCATCTGCTACCTGAAGCTGTGTACCGACACCCAGGAAATGGGTTACGTCCTGAAACCCGGCGAGGCCGAGGTGCCCGAAGGCCTGGTCGACGCGCTGGCGGCGGGCAACCGCTGGCAGGACGGCCTGACCGACGAGTTCGTCACCGGGCGCAGCGGCAACGAGATTCTCGCGACCGCCCAGGAAGCCATGGCCGACGCTCCCTGGTCGTTCAACATCTATACCCACCCGATCGGTTACGTCGGCCACGGTCCGGGGCCGACCATCGGCATGTGGGACCTGCCCGCCGAGGTCGCAGACACCGGCGACTGGCCGCTGCACGCCAATACCGTCTACGCCATCGAGGGCAGCATCAAGACAGCCGTGCCGGAATGGGACGACCAGCTCGTCAACATCAAGCTCGAGCAGACGGCCGTGTTCGACGGCGAGCGCGTGATCTATCTGGCCGGCCGCCAGACCGAGTGGCACCGGATTCGGTAGCTCGGCCCGAAAGGGTTCCGTTCAACGCAACCAGCGGCGCAGGCTGCGATAGACCTCGGGGTGGTGTAGCAGGCCCACATGACCGGCGCCGGAGATAACCCGGCACCGGTCCTCCGGAATCCCAAGAGCCCGATCCGGATCCGGATGGCGGCCCAGGGCGCTGTCGACCGGCACGAGTTCGTCGCCGAGCAGCCCGCCGGCGAGGCTGCCGGCCCGGGTGCGGGCGGTGGCGGCAATGGCGAATTCCTCGACACCCGCATCTGAAACCGGCAAGCCGCCGTGACGCAGGTCGATGATGCCCGCACTCCGGATCTTGCCCAGTCGCGTGAACGGCGCACTGTAGGGGCTGGTGCCGAGCAGAGTCTCGAAGCGATGGCCCGCCCGCTCCAGCGGCGCGCCATGATGCGGCGTGCCCAGGTAGACCATGCGATCCAGCGATTCTGGCCAGCGATGCCCCGCCCGAAGCCCCTGGTCGAGGGCGCTTCGCGCCAGCAGCCCGCCCATGCTGTGGGCCAGGATTGTGATCGACTCGACCGGCACTGGCCAGTGATCGACCAGCGTCTCGAGCAGCGCGGCGAATTCGCCGCCGTTGTCATCAACCCGCCGGCCGGAGTTGTAGTGCAGGTACAGCGGCGTGAAATCCAAGGCCTTGCCGAGACGGGCCGGCATGCCCCGTTGACGGCCGCTCGCAGTCGCTTTTGCCCAGTGCAGGTCGTTCATACACAGGCCGTGGACGGCGATCAGCAACTTTCCCGACGGTTCATCGATGCGCTCCGACAGCGCCGTGTGCGCTATCTCCAATGCCTCGCCGTCCAGGCGAAACGACATGGGAATGGCCAGCGGATTGTTGCTGGTGGCCAGGTGGTCGCCCAGCACGCCGTTGAGTGCGGCGAGCCAGTGCTCCCGGATCTCGGACCGCCCCGGGCGCGGCAGTCGCGCAAGAACCGGCGCGGCCACCGCATCGATCGAGGCGCCCACCGTTGCGTTGACACCGCGCACCGCCCGATACACCAGGCCGGTAATACCGCGGGTGCGATCCGGCGCTGGCGGACCCAGGGGCGCAGCGAACCCGGCCACGGTGCCGTGCAGGTGCTCCACCAGGTGACTGGTTCCGGCCACGCCGTCGACAGCCAGTCTGGCCAGGCCGTGCAGGTCCGAGGCGTGCAGGTAAGGTGTGGGCGTCAAGTCGATTCCATTCGCGGGGGGGCGGTGAGTTGGACCCACGGTGTCAGAATTGGTTGCTGTCTTTCGGCCGGGAAATTGGGTAAAATGCCCGGCCAGCCTGATCCCGTGGGGCCGTAGCTCAGTTGGGAGAGCGCAGCATTCGCATTGCTGAGGTCAGGGGTTCGACTCCCCTCGGCTCCACCACTTCTTTTTTGACCCCTCCCTGCTATGATCCACGGATATCCGCGGCGTGGAATCTTCGCTGTGGAAGCACAAGGGGTGATAGTTTGCAACAAATGTCGAATGCCACCGAGGCACAAGGCGACCGCGCGCTCAGCAAAAGCGCGTGGTGGCTGCGTATGGCCGCACTCGGCCTGGGCTGGATTCTGCTGTGGCGTGTGTCCGCGCTCATGGAGTACGCGCCGCATGCCAGCATCTGGTTTCCGCCAGCCGGTCTGACGCTGGCGGCGCTGCTGGTGCTCGGCCGTAGCGTGGTGCCAGTGCTGGTGGTGAGCTGCATCGTAGTCAGTCTCTGGGCCGGTCGTATCTACACGATGGAGGAAACGGCCTGGGAGCTCCTGCCCTCGGCCATCCTGTTCGCAGTTTCCCATATCGGCGCCTACGGGCTGGGCGCCTGGGTGCTGATCCGCCTGGTGCTGCGCTCACGCGAGATCAGCGTGCCGTCCCAGATCATCGCCTTTCTGATCACCGGGTCGCTTTCCGCCCTGCTGGCCGCGCTGTTCGGGGTTCAGGCGCTTATTTTCGGCGGCATGATCGGTGCCGAAGAAAGCGCCGGGCTGTGGTTGCCCTGGTGGATCGGCGACATGGCCGCGACGATCGCGCTGGCACCGCTTTTCATCGGCCTGCTGGAACAGGTCTTCCCCCGGCCCAAGCGCTGGTTCGTCCTGCTGGCCCTGCCCTCGCCGTCCATTTCGCGGCAATCCTGGATTCTGAAAACATCGGTACTGCTGTCGCTGCTGGTCGCCGTCATGGTGCTTACGGCCGCCGTCTCCGAGCGTGGCGAGCTGCTGGCCTTTTCGGTTTTCTTCCTGATCATCCCGCAGATGTGGATCACCTACACCGAGGGGGCGCTGCGCGTGGCGACAAGCCTGGCTGCCTTCAGTACCCTGATCGCGATATGCGTCGGAGTGTTCGGCCTGATGGAACAGGCCATGGTGTACCAGTTCGCCATCACGGTGATTGCCGCCAGTACTTATTTCGGTCTGTCGGTGCCGGTCCTGATGGAGCAGAACCGTCAACTGCGCCAGCTGGCCGATGTCGATGAACTCACCGGCGTGATTAATCGACGCTATTTCTTTGAACGTGCCCACCGCGAGCTGGCCGATGCCCGACGATCGGGAGAGCCCGCGACGCTGGTCATCTTCGACATCGACCGTTTCAAGCAGATCAACGACGACCTGGGGCACCTGGTTGGCGACGCCGTGCTCGTGGAAGCGGCCGATCGTGTGGGTCACCATATGCGGCGCGGCGATCTGTTTGGTCGTTTCGGCGGCGATGAGTTCATGCTGCTGATGAGTGGCTGCGATGCCCAGCAGGCGGCCGAGCGCTGTGAGCAGCTACGGCGAACGTTCCATGACATCTCTTTCAATGATCACGCCGAGACCTTTTCGGCCACGTTCAGCGTCGTCGAGATCGGTCCGACCGAATCGGTCACCCAGGCCTTCGATCGAGCGGATGCCGCGCTGCTCGCGGCCAAGCGCGCCGGTCGCGATCGTGTGGCCGGTCCGACGACCGAGGGAGCAACTTGAGCAAGAACATCCTGATTACCGGGGCGAGTTCCGGGCTGGGCGAAGGCATGGCGCGCGAGTTCGCCGCGGCCGGCCACAACCTGGCCCTGTGCGCCCGTCGCGTGGAACGGCTCAAAACCCTGCGCAAGGAACTGATGGCGCAGCACGACGTCCGGGTAGAGTTGCGCGATCTGGACGTGAACGATCACGATCGGGTGTTCGAGGTGTTCCGTGATTTTACCGCTGTACTCGGTTCGCTAGACCGGGTCATCGTCAATGCCGGCGTTGGCGACGGGCGGCGTATCGGCACCGGACACTTCGAGCACAATCGCCGCGTGATGGAGACCAACCTGGTCGCCGCCCTGGCCCAGTGCGAAGCGGCCGTCGAAATCTTCCGCGCGCAGGGTCGCGGGCACCTGGTGTTGGTCTCCTCGATGAGCGCGGTGCGCGGTCTGCCGCGTTCGATGACCGCCTATGCCGCCAGCAAGGCCGGCCTGTCGCACCTGGCCGAGGGGATCCGCGCCGAGCTGATGAACACCCCGATCAAGGTCACCACCCTGCTGCCGGGTTTCATTCGAACCGAGCTCAATGAAGACGCCGACAAGATGCCTTTCGAAGTCGACGCCCAAACCGGCAGCCGCGCCATGGTGCGGGCGATCGAGGCCGAAAAGACCACGGCCTGCGTACCGGCCTGGCCCTGGCGGCCGATTGGCTGGCTGCTCAAGATTCTGCCCCTGCGGATGATTGCGCGCTACGGTTAAGCGGCCGGCGAGGCACTCGCTTCGTCCACACCCACGGCGCGCGCGTGGGCTTCGAGACGGCGAATGCCGCCGCGGAAGCTCCAGGCGCGGAAGCCTTCACGTCGCATGGTCTCGGCCAGCCAGGCGCTCTTGAGGCCGAATTCGCACACCAGCAGGTAATCGCGATCCTTCGGCAGGGCGCCGGCAAATCGGCAGGCACGATCGAAGTCGAGCTGGATGGCCCCGGGCCAGTGCCAGTCGGCGTGGGCCTGCTCCTCGCGCAGGTCGATCACGGCCATGCCCTCGGGGACCCGCTCGAGCGATACCTCGTCGGGCTCGATGCGGCCGAATTCGGATCGTTCGATCACCCGTGCTTCCTCGACCAGTCGGTCGAGCAGGGTCAGATCGAGCGAGCCTTCAAGTCGGTCGAGATCGCGCGCCCGTCCGCTGGTCACCGGCCGGCCGCCGTCGAGCGCGCAGAACTCGGCGTTGCCGGCACTGGCCTCGAAGGTACCGATGGCGCGGGCACGATCCATGATCTCGTTCTTGTTGAACCCCACCAGCGGCCGCAGCACGGGCATGTCGGTGTGGGCAGTGATCGCGCCGAGATTGGCCAGGGTCTGCGAGGAAACCTGGCCCAGGGCCTCGCCCGTGATCAGTGCGCCGGCACCGGTGCGTCGGGCCAGCGGTTCGGCCGCGCGCATCATCAGGCGCTTGAGCAGTACCTGCCAGTACTGTCCGCCGACCTTGTTTCGCAACTCGGCCACGATCGGGCGAAAATCGACCACGAACAGTCGCGCGCGCGATCCGGCCAGCCAGTGTCGGTCGAGTTCGCCCAGCACGCGCTGTACGCCGCTGACCTGCTCCGGCCCGGCCAGGTCGAACAGCACGAAGTCCATGTCCAGGCCCCGAAGCAACATCTGCCAGGCGGCCACGACCGAATCGAAGCCGCCGGAAATCAGCGTCAGGGCCCGGCCTTCGGTGCCCAGCGGCAGGCCACCGGGACCGGGCAGGGGGTTGGCAAACAGCACCGCGTCATGGCGTCGAATCTCGACGTGCACCGCCACTTCCGGGTCGTCCAGGTCGACCTGTCCGCCGCACTCGACCAGTCGCGCGCCCAGGCGACGGGCCAGATCGGTGTTGAAGCCGCGCGGCTGGCCGGAATTGCCGACGCGCCGCGGACGCACGGCGAAGCGCCGACTCTCAACTTCGCCGGCAAACAGCTTGACGCCTGTCTCGACAAGCTCGTCGAGCGAAGACCAGCCCATGGAATGGGCCACGCGCACCGCCTGCACGCCGAACACGCGCGTCAGCACGGGCGCCGCTTCGGCCGGCACCTCGGTGATGTCGATGCGATCGCGGCGGTCGACGATCCGGGGCTCGTAGCCGTGTTGCCTGAGCGCCGCTCCGAGATTGCCGCGCAGCTGGCGGTGAAAGCGCCGGCGAGTCTGCGCCGACTTGGTCGACACCTCGCCGGAGACGCTCAGGGACAGGAGCGGCTTGAGGTCGGACCGGGTGGGCATGGCTCGGGCAAGCGATGAGTCTGCTTTATCAGGTGGGGCGGCGTGAACGAAACGTCAAGGCGACCCGCCGCGCGACAGAGAAATGGACACCTGGGGCGGCTAACATGTATGCATGAATCGGGCGTTTTTCGAAAGCCTTCCATTCCCCGGCCTGCTGGCCGACGTGGTGCTGGTCATCCACGCGCTGTTCGTGGCCTTTGTCATCGGCGGGCAGCTGGCCGTGCTGATCGGCTGGGTGCGTGGCTGGGACTGGGTGCGCAACCTGTGGTTTCGGGGCATCCACCTGGTGCTCATCGTCTACATCGTTGTCCAGACCTGGCTCGGAAAGCTTTGTCCGCTAACCGTCTGGGAGGGGGAGTTGCGGCGGGCGGCCGGGCAGACCTATCACGACCAGGGCTTTATCGGCTACTGGCTGGGCGAGTTGCTGTATCTCGACCTGCCCTGGTGGGTGTTTATCGTGGTCTATACGGCCTTCGGCACGCTGGTGACGTTCAGCTGGGTGCATTTCCCGCCGCGCTGGCGCCGGAAGAATCGGTGATCAACTCAAAAGATCAATCCACGGCCTTCGTGGCCTGCCAGGCAACTGCCCGCCACTGGTCCGAGTCGAGCCGGAACACGCCGGTATTGAAATAGCGGGTTTCCTCGTCGCCGTCGGTGCTCGCCACCAGCGTGAAGGTGATCACCGCGGTATCGCCGAAGACCCGGGTTTCGACCGCCCGAGCTGAATAGGTCGGGCCGGCCTGCTCCGGCTCCGCCGGCGCCTCGGCCAGACCCTGCATGATTTCGGCCTTGCCGAAACGCTTGCCGGACGAACTGGTGTAGACCAGATCCTCGGACCAGAAGCGATCGTGCATTTCCGCGTCGTTGGCCGAGGCCCCGGCCATGAATTCATCGAGCAGCTGGCGCAGCTCGCCCTCGGCATCGGTGTCCTGGGCGGCGGCGGTTGTGGCCAGCAGTGCGAACAGTGCGGCTATGAGACGATTCATGAGGTTTGGGCCTGGTGGAATATGCGTTAGCATCTTAGCCGCCTTTCCAACGCCTTGCACCATGCCGCCCCGGTTGGCCGACTACTCGCCGGTCGATGTCCCCGTCCAGTGGCTGGCGATTCGCCAGGCGCCCAGATAGCAGACCGCGCTTGCAGCGACCGTGGCCGGCTGGCCGAAATGCACGGAGGTCAGCGGAGCAAGCGAGGCGGCGGCGACTGAGGCAAACGCGTTGATGCCCCAGCCCCAGGGCATCCAGCGCGGCTGGTCCGACAGCTGACCCAGGGCCCATGGCAGCGGCCGGCCCATGGCCCAGGTCAGTGGCGCCATCGCGGCGACCAGCACGGCCACCCGCCAGCCGATCGGTAACGCCAGCAGCTCGTCCATGGCCAGCCACAGTACGCCAATGGTCGCCAGGCCACCGATGGCCAGCGCCCCAAATATGCGGGGCACGGCTGGGGCCTTGGGCGCCATGGCGCTGCCGACACCGGCGCCGATCAGAAACACGGCAAAGACCACCGAGGCGGCCAGCACTGGCCGGTCCAGGTAGAGCACGGTGCGCTGGAAGACGGCCATCTCGATCAGCATGAAGCCCAGTCCCAGGGCGAGAAAGTAGCCGGCGACCGAAAGTCGGCGCAGCGGTGGCCGCAACGCCGGCATGCGGCCGAGCGGGGCCAGGATCAGCATCAGCCCGAGTACGGTGACCACCGCCATCGACACCACCGACATCACCAGCGTCCAGTCAAGCAGGCTGGCGGCGCGCTGACCGAGACGATCGAACAGGGTCGGCAGCGTGCTCCAGCGCATGGCGCGCCAGAAATACGGCCGGTCGAGACTGGCCGCATCGGTTTCGAACCAGCGCGCGGTCTCCGGCAATTGGCGTCCGGCAAACAGAGCGGCGGCCGCCTCGTGAAACACCGGTTCGTCGAGCACGTGGTTTCGATTGGCCTGGTCGGCCGTCATGCCCGGCAGCCACACGCGGTCGAAGCCCCAGCGTTCGGCAAACTGCCCAATCCGGTCGATGTCGGCCATCGCCAGAGGCTCGGCAGCAACCAGCACGACCATCGCCTGCATCGAACGCAGCGCGGCCACGTGCGCGCCGGGTTGTTCGATACCGCGCGCCTGGAGCGCGGCATGAACCGTGGCCAGCAGACGCGGCCCGTGGCGCGGCGGATAGCTGATCTCCACGGGCAGGCTCAGCAGCCCGCCCGGTTCGAGCCGGTCGAGCGCCAGCGACAGGCCCTGGCGGGTCATCAGCGCATCCTCGCTGGCGGCATCGCCGGCGCCGAAAGCACCGTCGAAGCTGATCAACGCAAACGTCCGCTCCGACGTGGCCAGGAAACGGAATGCGCCGTCGGTCACCGCCCGAAAGTCCATTCCCCGTGACCCCGCCCGGTCGGTCAGCCGCCGGTCCGGTTCCAGCCACAAGAGTTCGCGGCCGGCCGCGACAAGCGGCATCGACCACACCGAACTGCCCACGGCCAGCACGCGGCCATGCTCGCGCAGGTCCAAGGGGAGGCCGGCCAGTGAAGCTTGCCCGAAGGAAGGCGATTCACCGGCCTGCCGGGCCAGGGGTACCACCCGGTCGCTGCCGATAACCGCGGCATCGCTTA
This sequence comes from Wenzhouxiangella sp. XN201, assembly GCF_011008905.1. Taxonomy (NCBI): domain Bacteria; kingdom Pseudomonadati; phylum Pseudomonadota; class Gammaproteobacteria; order Chromatiales; family Wenzhouxiangellaceae; genus Wenzhouxiangella; species Wenzhouxiangella sp. XN201. The sequence continues at coordinate 58,745 of NZ_JAAIVI010000019.1, read as the reverse complement.
CCGGCACCTCGCCGGTGAAGTTCAGGCTCAGGCCCGGGGCGAAGCGCAGGCTGGGTGCACGCACCACGCTCAGCCGGCCCGACAGACCGGGTTCGACCGATACCACTTCCGAGTCCGGCAGATCGGTCAGCCGCGCCAGCGCCTTGAAGTCGGATACCTGCGGGTCGGGGGGGTCGTGGACCATCCAGCCGGCCGTCAGCAGCAGCGCCAGCGCCGCCACCGTGGCCGGGATCATGCGTCGCACCACCGCCAGCATGCCGGCGGCGGCGACCAGTACCACGGCCACCATGGCCAGCGCCGCCTCGGGCGAGAACCAGGCCAGCAGGCCGCTGGCGGCCACCGAACCGAACCCCGAGCCGAACAGGTTGGCGCTATAGAGTTGTGCGGGATGCGCCGGCCAGCGCGGAAACACCTGCCCGATGGCCAGTCCAGCGCCGAAGAACGGCAGGAAGGCGGCCAGGTCCACAGCCAGGATCCGCGCCAGCTCGCCCATGTCCCAGACCGCGAACACCGGCCGCAAGGCGATCTGCGAGTTCAGCCACAGAACGAACAGGAACCCGGCCGCGGCGATCAGCATGCCCCCGGCAAACCAGCGATCACCCGCGGCGACGGCGCGCTCGCCGAGCAGCGTGAGCACCGTGCCGGCGCTGCCCAGCCCCAGCAGGGCCAGCGCAATCGACAGCCCGGCAAAATGATGCCAGTGGCTGAATTCGAACAGCCTCAGCAGAATGACCTCGAAGGCCAGCACCGAGCCCGCCAGCGCGCCCAGCGCGATCAGGTCGAGCGCGCGGGGTCTGGCGGTGTCACGCACGGCGGTGGTCAGTGGTCGCCGGTGAGGGGAACGAACACCACCGCCATCAGGTTGCGCGAACGCGCCTCACCGTCCTCGGTCTTTTCGACCCGGAGCAGGTTTTGCGTCCAGCCGGCGCGGCCGACCGGAATAACCATGCGCCGCTTCGGCTTGAGCTGCTCGACCAGCGGCGGCGGCACGTGTTCGGCCGCAGCGGTGACGATAATGGCGTCATACGGGCCTTTTTCGGGGTAGCCGTAATAGCCGTCGCCGTGGATGACGGTGACATTTCCGAAGTCCAGCCGCTCGAGCTGCGCTGCGGCCCTGCGTGCCAGTGCGCCGATGATCTCGATCGAGACCACCTCCACCCCCATGGCTGCCAGCACCGCTGCCTGGTAGCCGGAGCCGGTGCCCACCTCAAGCACGCGATCCCCGCGTTCGACATCGAGCTCCTCGGACATGAAGCCGACGATATAGGGTTGGGAGATGGTTTGGCCGTGGCCGATCGGCAGCGGCCGGTCGCCGTAGGCGCCCGGCTTCTGTTCGTCCGGCACGAAGGCGTGGCGCGGCACCTTGTGCATGGCCTCGAGCACGCGCTCGTCGCTGACGCCGCGCCCGGCGATCTGCACCTCGACCATGCGTGCGCGCTCGTCGGCGCGGTCATCGGTGAATGAGGCCGGCGCCGAACCACCGCCTTCGAGCAGCAGCTTGGTGTCGGGTGGCTCCGCCGCCGCATTGAACACCAGAGCGCCGGCGGCTATTGCAATCCAGGACAGACGTTTCATCATCGAAGCCTCCGTCGAATCCAGCCCCATCATATAGGCTTCCGGATCGTCGCCGCCCGGACCAGCCAGTGCCCCGGCAGATAGACCAGCAGCGCGGTGGCGATGCATAGGCACACCAGGTAGACCGGGTCGGGCAGCCACACCTGTTCGATGCCTAAGGGTGCCTGCGTGAAATTGAGGTTGCGCTCGGGGTTGCCGAACCACCAGCTGCCGACGATCGCCGCCGTTCCGATCAGGCACTGCAACCACGGGCCGCGGGGATCGTAGCCGATGCGCTCGCTCCGGCACAGCCACAGAACGAACAGCGGCAGCCACATGTGGTAGGTCGATGTCGCGCGCAGGATCAGCGGCAGTTCATCGTTGAACATGTAGGCGGTGGCGCCAGTCGGGCTCTCGCCCAGGACCAGCCCCGCGGCGAAGTCGAGCGTCCAGAAAAGGCCTACCAGCACCACCGTGCCGGCCTGGCTCGAGAGCAGCAGGGGGAGGGGTCGCCACACACACCAGAGCACGATGAACTGGGCCACGTTGCACAGCCACCAGAAGTTCTGCGTGCTGCCGTACAGGATGACGATCGACAGCCAGACGGCCATCCACACAGTAAAGAACAGACGCGCCGGCAGCGGCACGTTGGGTGCTTGTCGGAAGATCGGCCGGTTTGCAGCCATTCTTCCAATGTACAGCAAGGGCTACCGGGCGATGACTGTCGTCCCGGCCGGAGCGATAGCGAAGAGCCGGGACCTCCCACGCATCATTCCGGCACGGCACAACTGACTGCCGCCTGAAAGTTGCGAGGCCCCGGATAATCGCTGCGCGATTTCCGGGGCGACAGGGGGGCGTTCCGGGGCGACGGGGCCGAGTCATCCCGGCCCTGAGCCGGGATCTCGCACGGTCGGCGTAGCACGTCCGGGCGCCATGCCCGCCACGCCTAGCGCAGACCTTTCAACACTTCGGCCAGGGCCCTCAGTCGCTTGCGGGTGGCGCCTTCGTGCTCGCTGGACTGCTCACCGAAGGACTCGGAAAGGGCCTTGAGGGTTTCGACATCGCCGTTGCCGGCCTCGACGGCCGTCAGCGCCTGGTCGAGTCGCGCGCGCTCCGTTTGGTCGAGGGCGCCGTCTCGCGCGAGCTGGTCGGAATAGGCGCGGGCCACCACCGGCTCGTTCGGCCAGCTCAGGCGCGTCTGGGTCTGGGGATTGAACAGGTCGCCGCCGTTGGCAAGTTTCGCGGCGGCGATCTCGTTTTCGCTCAGGTGTTCGCTCGGCTTGAGCGCAAACACGTCCAGGCCGCGGGCGATTTCGGTGCCGTAGATCAGCCCGTTGTACCAGTAGGTCGACCAGTAGCCACCCATCACCAGGTCGTCGCCGTCGATCGGGCCGCGGTCGAAGAAAGCGATCTCGAACGGATCGTTGGAGTCGGTGAAGTCGACCACCGACAGGCCACCCTGGTACCAGGCCTGGGCGAAGAGATCGCGCCCGGGCACCGGGATGATCGAACCGTTGTGGGCGACACAGTTTTCCTGCTCGGTCTGCGGTGCCGGCATCTTGAAATAGGCGCCGTTGACCAGCTCGCCGTCGACGATGTCGTAAAAGGCGTCGGCGCCCCAGTCGAGCGGGTCGGAGGCACGGCAGCGCGGCCGGCTGCCGCCGCCCCATTCGTCGGTGAACAGCACCTTGGTGCCGTCGTTGTTGAAGGTGGCTGAATGCCAGTAGGCGAAGCCGGGATCGACCACCTCGTCGATGCGCTGCGGGTTGTAGGGGTCGGAGATGTCGAACAGGATGCCGTTGCCCGAACAGGCGCCGGCAGCCAGGTTCTTTTCCGGAAACACCGTGATGTCGTGGCAGTGGTCGGTGCGGTTGGTGTCCTGCGTGTCGTCGCCGTGATCGCCGCCGGCCCACAGCCCGGCCAGGTTGCCGGACTCGGGATCGGCGAACACCGCCGGACTGTCGACGATGCGCGCATCCTGCGGGCGGTCGACCGGGATTTCGATGATGTCGATACGGAACAGCGCGGTGCGATCATCGCCATAGCGGCGGGTGTCGACGCAGCCTTCCATTTCCTCTTCCTCACGCACCGGGGACGTGCCGGAGTTGTAGACGATCAGCTTGCCGTCCGGCTCGGGGCCGGTCACGAGGGTGTGGGTGTGCGAACCGCGGCAGGTCTGCACGGCGCCGACCTGGACCGGGTTGGTCAGGTCGGAAATGTCGAAGATGCGCAGGCCCCGGAAGCGATCCTCGCTCACCTTGCCAGCCGTACCCATCAGGCCGCAGTCGAGTCGCGCGCGGTTTTCCTGTACCGACATGATCAGCAAGTCGCCGGCGATGGAAACGTCGCCCTGGCCGCCCGGGCAGACGATGGAACTCATCAGTTCAGGCACCTGGCCGCTGATGTCGTAGACGTTGAAGCCGTGGTAATTGCCGGTCACCAGCACCTGGTCGGTGAAGGCCATATCGGTGTTGGAGAAACTCAAAAGGGCCGGGCGCGGCTCGTCATCGCCCTGGCGCACGTCGTCGTCAGCCGCTTCGGGGTCGCCTTCCTCATCGGCCTCATCCGCAGCTTCCTCGTCGTCGCCCTCTTCGTCATCCTCGTCATCGCGCTCGATCGGCAGGCCGGCGGGATTTTCGGGATCGAAGAAACCGTCCGGCTTGGGCAATGCGGCGACCAGTTCAAGGTTCTCGATCGCCTCGCCGGCATCACGGAAGCCGGCCGCCAGGCCCACGCGCGGGTCGGGCGAGAAGCCGGCCAGCATGGCCGTCATGCGCTCGATTTCGGCTTCCTGGTCATTGGTGACATCGGTGGTGAACTCGTAGAGCACCGGATCCTGGGCCGAGCCGCTGGTGTCGAGCAATTCGTCGACCATCGTCAGCGCGCCCTTGTGGTGCTCGATCATCAGTTGCAGGAAGAGTGCGTCGAAGTCCGGCCCGCTGGCGGCTTCCAGATCGGCCATCTGCTCGGGGCTGGCCATGCCGGCCATGTCGTGATGGGTGTGCATGGCCTGGTGATCGGCCGGATCCGGGACTTCCTCACCATGATCGCGCAGCCATTCCTGCATGAAGGCAATCTCGTCTTCCTGCGAGGCGGCGATACGCTCGGCCAGCTCGGTCATCTCGTTACGCCCGGTGCGCTCGGCCACCAGGGCGGACATCACCAGGGCCTGGTGATGGTGCGGAATCATGTCCGTCATGAAGGTCACGTCGGCTTCCGAGTAGCCGATGCCGGCCAGCTCGGTGGCCTCCTCGGCGCTGATCGTGCGACTGGCCTCGCCCGGCTTGCCGGGCTGGATGATGGGTGTCTGGGCAAGCGCCATGTGCACCAGGCCGCCGGCCAGGGCCAGCGCCATCAAGGGGCGGAAAACCTTTGAAACTGCAGACATCGATGTTTCCTGAAGCTGGGAGGAGCCGCAGAATCTAGCAGATTCGGGGTGATCAGGCGCGCAGAACCCGAAGATTGTCCCTCCCTGATCCCGGCCCGTCCCAAGATCCTGTCGTCCCGGCCCCCGGATCAGGTCCGGGGCAGGCTTTGAGCCGGGACCTCGCACGCTGGAACCCCGCACGGCATGGCGAACTACTTGAAAATCGGTATACTCGGGCCAGGGAACCTTGGAGGGAATACCATGAAAATAAACACGTTGAATACTTTTTTGGGAGTGATCGCAATCGTATTCGGTCTCGCATCCGCCGGCCTCGTTTCGGCGGCAAGCGACACCGCCGATTCTGATCAGGCCGAATCCGCTGTGATGAGCGCTGAATCGAGCTCCGAGAGCGCCAGCAGTTCCGACAGCTCGGAATCGGCGTCTCAGACGAACGAGGGACAAACGAGTTCCGGCCGCTCGGGGCGGCCGGCCGACGACAGTTCTGATCTGGAAACCATTGTCGTCACCGCCACCAAGCGCGAGCAATCGCTGCAGGATGTGCCGTTTTCGATCAATGCCCAGAGCCAGGCCGACATCGAACGTACCGGCGCGGACTCGATCGAGGAACTCTCGCGCAACGTCGCCGGCCTGACCATTCAGAACCTCGGCCCGGGACAGAGCCAGGTCGCGATTCGCGGCGTGTCGGCCGGTCAGATCGTGCGCGACCAGCCCGGCGTCAAGGAACAGGTCGGTGTCTACCTCGATGAATCGGTCATTTCGCTGTCACTGTTTACCCCCGACCTGGACCTGTTCGATCTCAACCGCGTGGAAACGCTGCGTGGGCCGCAGGGGACGCTGTTCGGCTCGGGATCGATCGGCGGCACCATCCGCTACATCACCAACCAGCCCAACCTTGCCCAGCACGAAGCGGCCTTCGAAGCTGAATTCAACTCGATTGACGAGGGTGGCCAGGGTGGTCATCTCAAGGGCATGGTCAATGTCCCGTTCGGCAATGGCAACGGTGCATTCCGGCTGGTGGGTTATCACACCGAATACGGCGGCTACATCGACGCCCTGCGTGAGGGCGGCCGGGTCGACAACGACGTCAACAGCGGAAGCCGCAGCGGCATTCGCGCAGCCCTGACCTATGAGCCGACCGACAACATTTCGCTCACGCCCCGCCTCATTTACCAGGAGATCGAAACCGACGGTTTCAATCGCCAGGAAGTGTTCAACCTGTATGCCAACCCGTACACCACCGAGCGGCCGGCGGTTACTTTCGATGAGCGCGAACAGTTCCTGCTGCTCGATGAAGAGTTCGGGGACGAGTTCATGCTGGCCGACCTGACCGCGACAGTCGGCTTCGACGGCTTTGACCTGACCTCGGTGACCAGCATTACCGAGCGCGACATTCTCGTCAGCCGTGACGCCAGTGCCCTGTCCGGTAGTGTTTCGGTCGACCTGGGCTATCCCGACGAAGCCGTGATGCTGCCTTCGAACCTGCGCGATACCACCGACGTCGAGCAGTTCACCCAGGAGGTCCGCCTTTCGTCCAACGGCGAAGGCGTGTTCGACTGGTTGGTCGGCGCGTTCTATTCCGATACCGAACGCGTGTATGCCCAGCGCCTGCCCACGCCCGGTTACGACGCCTTCACCGATGCCGTACTGGGCGCAGGTACGTCGGCGGCCGTTGCCAACGGCTTCCCGGCCGATTCTCCGTTCAACTCGGATCTGCCCTATGACATCGAGCAGCTCGCGATCTTCGGCGAGGCCAGCTGGTATGTCACCGATCGGCTGACGCTGACGGCCGGCGGTCGTTACTACGACTTCGAGGAAGTCCGCACGATCACCACCGGCGGCCTGTTCGCCGCCGGCGACACCGCAGTGGTCGACGAGACCTCGTCGGACGGTTTCACGCCGCGGGTAATCGCCGACTACAAGTTCAACGACTTCATGTCGGTCAATGCCCAGGTTTCCCAGGGTTTCCGTCTGGGCGGGGTCAACGACCCGCTCAACGTCACCCTGTGTACCCCCGAAGACCTCGAGATCTTCGGCGACTTCCAGGACTATGACGACGAGACCCTGTGGAACTACGAGCTCGGCTTCAAGGCGCAGACGAGGAACGTCACCTTCAATGCCGCCGTGTTCCATGCCGACATCGATGACTTGCAGGTCACGCTGGATGCCGGATCGTGCTCCTCGCGCATTTCCTTCAACGTGCCCAGCGCGCACTCGACCGGTGTCGAGGCCGAGTTGAACTGGGAGCCGATCGACCGGCTCTTCCTGTCGTTCGCCGGCAGCGTGGTCGAAGCCGAGTTCGATTCCACCGTGTTCGACGCCGACGGCAACGTGCTCGGCGGCGTTCAGGACGGCAACCGCCTGCCCACCGTGCCCGAAGAGCAGGCTTCGCTCAGCGGGTCCTACACCTTCCCGGTAGGTTGGGCCGGTTCCGCGGCCGAAGGTTTTGTCACCGCTGCCTGGCAGTACATCGGCTCTCGCTACACCCAGCCGGGCGACCAGGTGCCGGGTGCGGGCGACTTCGCGCACGGCTTGCCGTTTGCCGGCATGACCGGCGCCGAAGTGACCTCGCTCGATCTCGAGCTGCCGGCCTACGACATCGCCTATCTCAGCGGCGGCATCGACTTCGGCGACTACACCGTCACGCTGTTCGTCGACAACGTGTTCGATGAAAACGCGCTGCTGTCGTTCGACCGCGAGCGCGGCGGTCGCGCCCGCCTGGGCTTCCGAACCAACCAGCCGCGCACCTACGGCATCAACTTCCGCGCGCGTTTCTAACGACAACCAATACCTCGCCCCTGCACTACCCGGCGGCCGCGTTCCCTTCCAGGGACGCGGCCGCCGCTTTATTAGCCACCCAAGATGACACTGAAATGTCGTCCCGGCCCCAGAGCCGGGACCTCACACACTGGATATCACTACGGCACCCATGTGTCGTCCCGGCCTCCGAGCCGGGACCTCCCACGCCGAGTCTGGGCACGGCCCGGCTGAGTGCCCGCCTCACCGTGCGAGATCCCGGCTCGGCGCTGACGCGCCGTCCGGGATGACAATGGCGCTGTCGCCCCGGCCCGCCCAAGTGCTGTAATACATTTGTTATACTGCCCGAAACAACCATTCCCGAGCCGCCCCATGACCCGCAAGCTCAAAGTCTCCGCCATCGGCAATTCCACCGGCGTCATCCTGCCCAAGGACGTGCTCGAGCGCCTGCGCGTGGGCCGCGGCGACGAGCTGATGGTGCGCGAAACGCCCGACGGTATCGTGCTCAGCCCCTACGACCCCGAGCTGGCCCGGCAGATGGATGTGGCCGAGAAGATCATGCGCAAGCGTCGCAACCTGCTCAAAAAGCTGGCGGAATAGGTCATGAGCGATCCGGTCTGGCTTTCAACCGAGTTGATCGAGGCAGTCCACGAGCGCCAGTTGATCGAGCATGGGGGCGGCTCCGGTGTGCGGGACCGAGGCATGCTGGAGCCGGCACTGGCGCGTCCGCAACAGAGGCACGTTTACGGTGAAGATGTCGACATGATCTCGTTGGCTGCAGCGTATGCGTTCGGCTTGAGCCGCAACCACCCGTTCGTGGATGGCAACAAGCGAACGGCTGCCGTGGCCTGTGAACTCTTTCTGGAACTCAACGGCTATCAGCTCGTTGCCGATGACAGCGACCTCTATCCTGTTTTCATGGCGCTCGCTGCCGATGAATTGGACGAGGCGGCCTTGACCGAGTGGTTGCGCGGCCACGCCCGCCCCGAACAGGTCAGCGAAACGACTGAAACCTACGCCTGATACCGCGGCGATTCATTCCCCGTTTGCGTCGGCCTGCCGGTCGAAGCGCGACAGCGCGAAGGCCGGCTCGGCCTGCTCGCCTCGCAGCACGGACTCGGCCACCAGCTCGCCCAGCGCCGGGCCGTGCTTGAAGCCATGGCCCGAGCCGCCGCCGACCAGCCACAGGTTGGCGGCTTCGGGATGGCGGTCGAGGATGAAATCGCCATCGGGGGTGTTGGTGTACTGGCAGAAGCGCGCCCCTTCGAGCGCGGCATCGCCCATTGCCGGAAAGCGCCGGCGCATGAATTCGCGCGCCATTTCGACGTGCGCGTGATCGACCTGGCGGTCGCGGTCTTGCGGCTCGACCGGCTCGCCGCGGGTATCGTCGGCCACCTTGAAGCCCCAGCGTCGATTGCCGGGTATGCCGTACCACAGGCGCTCGCCGAAATCGGCCCAGACCGGCAGCTCGTTCTCGGAATGGCCGGGCCCGTCGGTCGGCGGCGAAAAATAGTAGATGTCCTGGCGCGAGGTCTCGAGCACCGGGCCGAGCACTTCGGAAAACAACTCGGGCAGCCAGGGACCGCAGGCGAACACGAAATCGTCGGCGCGAACTTCGCTGCCGTCGGGCAGACGGGCCGATTCGAGACGCCCGGAACGCATCGTGCCTGGCTTGGCCTGGCCGGCAACGACCCGACCGCCGGCGCGCTGCAGCGCGGCATACACCGCCTCGCAGGCACGGCGGGCCATCAGATAGCCGGCTTGGGGCTCGTAGATCGCCTCGTCGAGGCCGTCGACACCGATCTGCGGCCAGCGGGCCGCGATCTCCTCGGGCCCGAGACGCTCATGCTCGATACCCACTTCCGACAGCGCCGGTTTGCCGGCCTCGAAGAATCCGGCCCCGGCCGGCTGGCGCATGAACAGCACGCCAATCGGGTGCAGCAGGCGCTTGTGCCACTCGCGATCGGCCTGGCGGTATAGCGCCAACGAACGCTCGACCATGCGTACGTATAGCGGATTGGTGTACATGTGCCGGATCACCCGTGAGTCGCCCCCGGAACTCGACATGAAATGCCCGGGCGAGAAGCGTTCGATGAGCGTGACCTGCGCCCCCGACTGGGCCAGGCGCAGGGCCGTCCAGCCGCCGAAAGCACCGGCGCCGACCACCACCACCCGGCGGCCGTTATCGGGCCTCGACTCGGCCGCCTGAAGTCCGGCCAGCGGCCAGACCAGCGGCGCGGCCAAAAGGCCCTGGAGAAGTTGACGTCGCTTCATGGCTGAATCCCGTGATCTTCCTACGGCAACTTTGTCCCGGCCTCGCGTCGAGGTCAAGGCATAGCGAACTGCAGGGTGGAAGCATCCGACCGATCGGAGCATAATCGGCCAACGACCGGCGGAGGCTCTGTTGCAATGGATCCGACCCACGAACTGCTGGTGGTTGATGACGACCCGGTCATCCGGCAGCTGATGTGCGACGTTTTCGAGAGTCATGGCAATAGTCACGACTACCACGTCCAGGTAACCGACAGCGCGCAGTCGGCGCGCAGTCAGCTCGACGCTGCCATCCCCGACCTGGTCATCCTGGACATCGGCCTGCCGGGCGAGGACGGGCTGAGCCTGGCGCGTTTCATCCGCGAACACCACGACATCCCGATCATCATCGTCTCGGGCGCCGGTGAGCCCATCGACCGGATCCTCGGTCTCGAGATCGGCGCCGACGATTACCTGGTCAAGCCGTTCGAGCCGCGTGAGCTGCTCGCGCGGGTGCGCAGTGTCCTTCGACGCTACCGCAAGAACGGCCAGCAAGCCCCGGCGGCATCCGCGACCAGCAGCATCGGTCCGCTCAGGCTCGATCGTGAAGGTCGCCGGCTGACGGCCGAAGACGGTACCGACATCGAATTGACGCGCATGGAATTCGATCTGCTGCTCGCGCTGGTCGATCATGCCGGCCGGGTGTTGTCGAGAGACCAGCTGCTCAACATGACCCAGAACCGCGAGTGGGACCCGTTCGATCGCAGTATCGATATCCGCATCGCGAGGCTTCGGCGCAAACTCGGCGCCCACCCCGGCTGCGACGACCTGATCCGGACCGTGCGTGGTGTGGGCTATACCTTCACACCCCGCAAACCCTGATGTTTCCATTCCGTTTCAATTGTTGCCGCCTGGTTTCACGGCCTTTCCGCCGCGCTTCAGCGGGAATAGACTCCGGGCATGAAGCGCCATTCGCCGGCTGAAGCAGTCCCCGCGACCGACTCCGATTCCGGAGTCCTGCAGTGCGCGCAGTTCCGCCAGCTACTCGACAATAGTTCGGTCATCACCGCGGTCAAGGATCTCGACGGTCGCTACATCCACGTCAACCGGCCGTTCGTCGAGTTGCTCGGTGGCACGGCGGCAGACTACCTGGGCAAGAGCGACTCGGACCTCTTTCCGGGCTTTCTAAGCCGGCAGCTTCAGGCCAACGACGCCGAGGTCCTGAGCCTGGGCGCCGGAAAGACGTTTGAAGAAGAGTTCGTGCTCGACGCGCGCCAGCGCACCTTCAGTACCCGCAAGTTCCCGCTCTTCGGCACCGATGGACAGGTGGCCGGCGTGTGCCTGATGGCCACCGACGTGACGGCACAGCGCCGAACCGAATTTGCACTCGAGCGTATTGCCCTGAGCGTCTCCTCAGCCACCGGGCCGGAAGTGTTCGATCTGATCGTCGCCAACCTCGCCGATGCACTTGGGGTGCAATTCGCCTTCATCGCCCGGATCGTCGAGCGCGAGCCCGAAACCCTGCGGGCACTCAGCGCCTGGTACAACGGGGACTTCGTCGAACCCCCCTGCTACACCAGCGCGGGAACGCCTTGCGCCGATGCCCTCGCGGAAGGCTTCACCTTCATTTCAGACGTGCTCGGGCAGACCCATCCCAGCGATGCAATGCTGGCCGAGTTCAAGTTCACGAGCTATGCCGGATTCCCCCTGACCGGTCCGGGCGGCGAGTCGGTGGGTGTGCTGTCGGTCTGCCATTGCGGTGCGTTGCCCGACGCCAGCCTGGTCGAGCACTTGCTCCGCATATTCTCGGTGCGGGCGAGTGCGGAACTGCAGCGGGCCGAGACCGAGTCCGCCCTGCGTGCTTCCGAGGCCAGCTATCGCACGATGTTCGAGTCCGCCGAGGATCCGATCCTGGTTCACGACATGCACACCGGCGCGATTGTCGACATGAACCGCAAGGCCTGCGAGACCTTCGGCTACACGCGCGATGAAATGTTGCAGATTAGCTGCGGCCACCTGAGCTCCGGTATTCCGCCCTATACGAGCGAAGCGGCCGCGGCGCTGCTTCGCAAGGCGGCGGAAGGAGAGCCGCAACGTGTCGAGTGGCAGATGCGAAACCGCGACGGCAGTGTCCACTGGGACGAGGTCACGCTCAACCGGGTCACGCTCTCCGGCGTCGACCGCATCCTGGCAGTGACCCGGGACGTGACCGACCGCCGCCAGCGCGAGGCCGACTTGCGCCGCAGTGAACGCCGATTGCGGGCCACCATCGAAGCGTCGCTCGACGCGATCATCGTGATGGATACGACCGGCCGCGTCCTCGGCGTCAATCCCGCGGCGGTCGACTGTTTCGGCTGGCAGCCCGACGAGATCAACGGCCAGATGCTGGCCGAGCTGATCATTCCCGAACGCTACCGGGAAGACTACCGAAAAGCCCTGGAACAGCATCTGCGCACCGGCAACAGCGAGCTGTTCGGCCGTCGCTCGGAAATCCGGGCGCTGCGACGCGACGGCAGCGAATTTCCGGTCGAGCTGGCCGTGGCCGTGGCGCCGGGGCGCGACGGCAACATCTTCGTCGGCTACCTGCGCGACATCAGCGAGCGCCAGGCCTCGGAACGGCGCCGCATCCAGCTCGAAGCACAGCTGCGTCAGGCGCAGAAAATGGAAGCCATCGGCCACCTGGCGGGCGGCATTGCGCACGATTTCAACAATGTCCTGACCGGCGCCCTGGGCTACCTGGGGCTGGCCCGCGCCGCGCTTGCCGAACCCGAAGCAGGCGGCAAGGACCCCGACCGCCTCGATCGCTACCTGGTGCAGGCGACCGAGTCGGCTTCGCGCGCGGCCGACCTCGTGCGGCAGCTGCTCACCTTCAGCCGCGGTGGCATGGGCAACCCGGAGCCGCTCGACCTGGCCCGCGTCGTGCGCAACGGCGCGACCCTGCTGCACTCCACCATTCCCAGCAGTGTCGAAATCGACTATCAGCTCGAGGAATCCGTGCCGCGCGTCTTCCTCGATCCGGTCCAGGCCGAACAGGTCCTGCTGAACCTGTGTATCAATGCCCGCGACGCGATGGACGGACGCGGCCGCATCCTGATCGGGCTTGCCTCGCGCACCGTCGAAGGGCACAGCTGCGACGCCTGCCATGAAGCGGTCGAGGGTGAATTCGTCGAACTCAGCATCCGCGATTCCGGCGCCGGCATTGCCGAAGACCTGCGGGACCGGGTTTTCGAACCGTTCTTCTCGACCAAGCCGACCGGTCGCGGCAGCGGCATGGGCCTGGCGATCGTCCACGGCATCGTCCACGAACACGGCGGACATATCGACCTCGTCATCGAGCCCGGCCGGGGCACGACCTTCAACATCCTGCTGCCCGTCCACCAGGCGACCGCGGCCGAGCCCGCCGCAGTGCCGCCGCCGGATCTTGCCGCAGCGGGGCAACTGAGGGGCCGGGTGCTGGTGGTCGACGACCAGGCATCCGTGGGTCGTTTCATGGTCGACCAGCTCGAAACCTTCGGACTCGAGGCGATGCATTGCCCGTCGCCGGCCGAGGCGCTGGGCATGCTCGATGGCCCCGAGTTGCCTGCCGACCTGGTGATCGTCGACTACACCATGCCGGAAATGAATGGCCTGGAGTTCATCGAGGGGCTGCGCAAGCGCCAGCCCAGGCTACCCGCGCTGCTCTACAGCGGCTATCTCGAACAGGTTCCCGAAGACACGCTGGCCCGGCTCGACCTGCCGCCGCCGCTGGAAAAACCCATCAACACCGTCGAGCTGTTCCGCGCACTCCGGCGCCTGTTGCCGAACTGATACAAACCTGCTGCATTCCGAAACCGTTGTGACATCCGACGGTTTCCTTCGACCCCCATGCTGGAATCCTCGAACCCATAGCGGCCAAGCCGCTTGCAAGGAGACCCGTCATGGACCTGCTGATCTACTGCGCCAATTTTCTCTACCTGGCCGCCTACTTCGTACGCGACATGTTGTTGCTGCGGGTGTTCTCGCTGCTGGCGGTGCTGTGCCTGATCGGCTACTTCGCTTCACGCAACGAACTGCTGGTCACCGTCATCGGCTGGAACCTGGTGTTCGCGCTCGTGAACATCGTGCATGTCACGCGACTTTCGTGGCAGCGCTTGAATGAAGTGCGCGGCGCCAGAGCCTCGGTCGAGACCCGCTGACACCCACGCCACCTTCCGGTAACCGAGCGGTAACAAAACCCAACGCTGCGGAAATCCTTCGGTTACGCGCAAGCCTCAACCTGGTTGCACAGCCGGTCGACTCACCGCCCGGCCCCTAACAACGGAGAAATGCAATGCACATGCAAGCCCAAGCAGCACAACCTTCATTCACGATCGACGATGAGGCCCGCTACGCGCGCTGCATCGAAGTATCCAAGCGCGTCCGCTGGGACATCGACCGCGATGTTATTGCCGGCCGCGAGTTCGACTTCAGCAAGAGCTTCCTGCCGACCGGCCTGTCGCAGGTCGACCGCCTGACCTTCCTCGACGCCGACGAGCAGCGTTTGCTGAGCCAGGTACAGGGTCGCACCTACGCCAATATCTTCGGCCTGGTCGAGCGCTTCATCAACGCCAAGATCCTGGAAGTCAGCCAGGACCACATCCTGGGCGACCAGGTGGCGCTCGAAGCGCTGGTGCGCTTCAGCGACGAAGAGCTCAAGCACCAGGAACTGTTCCGTCGCATCGACGCCATGATCGGCGCCGGCATGCCCGACGGCTACGAGCTGGCCGCCCGGCCCAACGACGTCGCCCGTGCCGTGCTGTCGAAGTCGACCTGGTCGGTGCTGGCGCTGACCTGCCTGATCGAGCTGTTCACCCAGGCTCACTACAAGCAGAGCATCGAGCCGCAGGACAACCTGTCGGATCTGTTCAAGGACGTGTTCCTGTTCCACTGGCGGGAAGAATCGCAGCACGCCATCCTCGATGAACTCGAGTGGCGCCGCGAGCATGCCTCGCTCGATGCCCAGCAGCGCGACAGCGCAGTCGACGACCTGATCGAACTGGTTGCCGCCGTCGACGGCATCATCGGCGCGCAGGCCCAGGCCGACGCCAGGTACTTCGCCGCCATTATTGCGCGCAATCTTTCGCCCGAAGAGCGGGCCGGCGTGCATGCGGGGCTGCTCAAGGCCTATCGCTGGCAGTACATCGGCTCGGGCGTCGAAGAGCCGCGCTTCGCGGCGATCCTTGCAGAGCTCACCACCCCCGAACAGCAGGCGCGTATTGGTCAGGCGCTTGCCCCGATTCTTTCCTGAACTGACCTTGACTCAAACCGGAGAAAAAGAAATGGAAGCACAACAAGCCAACACGCCGATCATGATCAACGGCATCGACGCCACGGCGCTGAGCGAAACCCGCGAAGTGATCCGTGAAAAGCCGGAAGTCGGCAAGCTGCAGTTCCTGGCCAGCAACAAGTGGATCAGCGGTGGTGAAAACCACACCCGCATCGATGAGCACTTCGCGGCCACCGAAATGCACAAGCGTTCCAAGCCCTTCACCGTCCGCCTGGATGAGCCCGAAGTGCTGCTCGGAACCGACCACGGCCCCAACCCGATGGAAACCGTGCTGGCCGGACTGGCCGGTTGCCTGACCACGACGTTGATCTACCACGCCGCGCTTCAGGGCGTGACGATCCGTGCGATCGAGTCGAGCTACGAAGGCGACGCCAGCCTCGAGGGTTTCCTCGGCCTGTCGAAGACCGTGCGCAATGGCTTTTCAGGCATTCGCGTGAAGATGAAGGTCGAAGCCGACGCCAGCGACGAGAAGATCAACGAGTTGATCGAGCTGGCCCAACAGCACTCGGGCGTATTCGACACCATCAGCAACCCGGTTCCGGTCGCCATCGAACGGGCCTGAACCGCAACCCGACCCCGTCCGCGCCCGCGCGGGCGGGGCCTTGACCAACCGCTGCAGGAGAATCGAGATGTTCATCGATGACAATGCCCAAAACAGCAAACGCCGCATCCTCGCACTGCTCGTCATCTTCGCCGTCTACGGCGCCCTCCTGCTGCTCGCCTGACTCCGCGCGCTCAGCCGGAGGCGTCGGGAAACCACTCCGGATTGGGGTAGAAGTCGGGGATCTCGGCGGCGGGCATCGGACGGGCCAGCAGGAAACCCTGCACCACGTCGCAGCCACGCTGGCGTAGCAGCTCCAGCTGCTCGGGCGCTTCCACGCCTTCGGCGATGACGCGCATGCCGACCGAATGGGCCATGGCGATGATGGCCGAGCTCAGGGCCAGGTCGTCGGGGTCGGTGAGAATGTCCGCGATGAAGCTGCGGTCGATCTTGACGCCGGATACCCGCAGTTGCCGCAGATGGTTGAGGCCGGAAAAGCCGGTGCCGAAGTCGTCGAGCCAGATATTGATCTCGCGCGCCCGCAGCGACAGCAGGATTTCGGAGGCAAGGGCGCGGTCGTGCAGCAGGGTCGATTCGGTCAACTCCAGGCTGATGCTGTTGGCCGGCAGGTCGTTTCGTTCAAGGGCGGCGTCGATCTGTTCGACCAGGTCGCGGCGCAGCAGTTGGCGACCGGAGATATTGATGCCCACCCGCAAATTCGGCCGGCTCCGCTGCCAGGTGGCAGCATCGGCGCAGGCCCGATCAATTACCCAGCGCCCGAGCTCGTCGATCAGCGTGCTCGATTCGGCCACCGCGATAAAGCGCTCGGGATCGATTTCGCCCAGATCCGGATGGTGCCAGCGCAGCAGGGCTTCGGCGCCGGTCACCCGGCCGGTGGCAAGTTCGACCAGGGGTTGGTAGTACAGCTCGATCTGGTCGAGCGCCAGCGATTCGCGCAGGGCCTGTTCCAACTGCAGATTTTCCTCGGCGGTCATCGTCAGGTGGTCGCGGTAGAAGAACAGGCCGTTCTTGCCCTCGAGTTTGGCCTGGTACATGGCCAGGTCGCCGCACTTGAGCAGTTTCCTGGCTGAGCGGGCGTCATCGGGCAAAATCGATACGCCGATGCTGGCGCTCAGGAACAGCTGGCGCCCATCGACGGTGAACGGCTCGTTCAGACCCGACAGGATGCTGCGCGCCAACCGGGTGCAGCGCTGCCTGATGTCGGCGCCGCTCAACAGGGCCACGAACTCGTCGCCGCCGAGTCGGGCGATGATCGGCTGCTGATTCTCCGATTCGCCGGCGAAGTCGCTCGCCTGGTGCTGGAGTCGTTCGGAGAATTCGGCCAGCACCTCGTCGCCGGTATCGTGGCCCAGTGTGTCGTTGATGCGCTTGAAATCGTCGAGGTCGATGAACAGCAGACCGAGGCCGTCTGGCTCGTGTTCCTGCTCAGTCACGGCCTGGTCGAGCAGCTCGCGGAACATCAGCCGATTGGGCAGGCTGGTCAGGGGGTCCTGGTAGGCCAGGCGGCGAATCTCGCGGTCGTGGTCGCGCAAGGCCACGGCCATGCGATTGAACGACTGCACCAGCTTGCCGAGTTCGTCGCCGCGGTCGATCGGGATCTCCACCTGGTCGAACTGGCCGTGCTCGAGTCGGTCGGCCGAGGTGGCCAGCGCGCGAATCGGTCGCAGCAGTTGGCGTGCGATCAGCCAGCCGGCTATTGCGGCGCCGAGCAGCAGCAGGGTGAAGGCGGCCAGCAGCCAGCGGATCTGGGAATCGAAGCGGCCGCGCAGCTGCGTTTCGAGTTCGGCCTGCTCTTCGGCCACGAGCCGGTCGGCAGCCGCGCGCGAGAGTCCGATACGAACACCGCCCAGGGGAACGCTGCCGAGCATGAGCGTGCGGCTGACATCAAGCCGATCATCGCCCCAGTACGCCTGCACCTCGCCGGGTGTGCCGGTTGCGGCGATGACCTGCTCGGCCAGCGCATCGTCCATGCGCTCACCGAAGCGCTCGAGCACGCGCGTGCCGTCATGGATCAGCCGGCCCTCCAGGTCGTAGACGATGACGTACTCGACATCGGGCCGCGCCAGCACCGGCGAGAGCGAATCGCTCAGGCCGGAAAAATCGTAGTAATAGACCAGGTTGGGCAGCACTTCGGCGAGATGTTCCAGCGTGACCTCACCGCGCAGGCGCAGGTCGGCCAACGCGTTGTCGAGGATCGCCTCGCTGCTTTGCGCCACCAGCGCCTCGTTGTTGCGCGTGCCCGTCACCCAGAGCAAGGCCAGCGCGCCCAGCAGGATGGCCGAAGCGACCAGCACGGCGACGGCCAGCTTGGTCCGCAGACTCAGCGCCGGCAGCTTCATTGCAGCTCCCGGCGCACGCGTTTGACCAGCGGCCCGAGCGTCTCGAGCTGGCGCTCGACCGCCGGCGTGACCGGCGTGAAGCGGTCGGTGCGAAAGAAATTGCCCAGTGCCTCTTCGGCCTCCGGGTCCTCGCCGGCTGCCAGCAGCAGTTCCAGCAGGCGCTCACGGATGGGTTGGGGCAGGTCCTGGCGCACCAGTTCCAGCGCACGCGGGTAATCCAGGCTACGGTCGATGATGTGCAAGTCCGACGCATAGTCGGGCACCGGCGCTACCAGGTCGGCGTGATCCTGGTTGCTGATGGCGGCCACGTCGACCAGGCGCTGGTGCACCCAGGCCACCGAATTGGCCTCGTCACCGGTAAAGGCATAGCCGACCAGGTCGGCCGGCGGCCGGTCGAGCGGCGAGAGCAGGCCCGCCAGCGACAGGTCGCGGTCGAGCAGTTCGCCGGCCGGCACCAGGTAGGCGCTGGTCGAGTTCGGGTGCTGAAAGCCGATGGTCCGGCCCTGGAGTTGATCGAGCGAGGTGATGCCGCTGTCGCGCCGGGCGACGAACACGCTGTAGTACTGCTGCTCGCCGCCGCGCCAACTCAGCGCCACCGGCTCGGCCCGGCCGAGCTCGATCAGGCCCAGCGCGGCGCCGGCCGTTTCGGTGACCCAGTCGACCTGGCCCTGGCGCAGGTAGCTGGCCATGGCCGCGGTATCCGGGGCCATCAGCACGCGGCCCTCGCGAATACCGAGATCGGCCATGTGCTCGACCATGTAATCCAGCAGCGGCTTGAGCCGGTCGTAGTGGGCGGCCGGATTGTCGCTGACACGCCCGAGCACCAGCACGTCGGGCGCCGCGCGCAACGAGCCCGCTCCCGGCAAGAGCAGGGCGAACAGACAAATGCTGAACAGGAAACGGGCCGTCGGCATGTTGCGAGAAATACCTTTGACAGCGGGACTGGGCTGCGGCAGTCGTCGAAGAATCAGGCCCGCTACCTCAACATCCGGGCCGCCCCGAAACAGTAGCGAGTGCCACACACCGGGAAAGTCCCGGCTGCGGCGATTATAGCGTCACAGCCCTAGCGGATGTACGGCCTCCGGGCTTCAGGCTAGAATCACGCCGTCAAGGGAGTTTTGCCGATGAAAATGATTTTCCGACAATTCTTTGAGAAAGAAAGCTCCACTTACACCTACCTGCTGGGCGATGTTTCGAGCAGGGAGGCCATACTCATCGATGGCGTCAGGGAAACCATGGAGCGGGACCTGCAGTTCATCAGGGAACTTGGACTGGAACTCAAGTATCTGGTGGAAACCCATATCCATGCCGACCATATCACCAGCAGTGGATTGATCCGGGAAAAGACCGGCGCGAAAATCGTAATCGGCAGCGGAAGCGCCCTGGAAACGGCTGATCGTCTTCTCGAAGATGGCGAGGAGATCGCCTTTGGCGAGCAAACACTCAAGGCGATTGCAACGCCCGGCCACACCGACGGTTGTACCAGCTATTACTGTCCCCCTTACGTTTTTACCGGCGACGCCCTCCTGATTCGGGGCTGCGGCCGTGTGGATTTTCAGCAGGGCAGCAGCCAGAAACTGTTCCACTCCGTGCGCGAGAAGCTCTTCAAGCTCCCCGATGAAACGCTGATCTGTCCCTGTCATGACTACAAGGGCCGGACCCGCTCGAGTATCGGAGAGGAAAAGCAGCACAACCCCCGCTTGGGCCTCGACAAGAGCTTCGAAGAGTTCGACGAAATCATGAAGAATCTGAACCTGCCCCGGCCGAAAAAGATTGACGAGGCCGTGCCCGCCAATATGCAAAGCGGTTTGCACGACTGACTCCATTCCTGCGCCACCTTTAGCCCCACCCACCGCCCGCTTGGGGTAGGATTGCCCGCTTTGCGGTCCCTCGCGACCGCTCGTGCACCCTGGAGAACCCCAACATGAGATACACGCCCATCGCCCTGGCCGCCGCGTTTGCGCTTGCCGGCACCGCTGTTGCCAAGGAAGGCATGTGGACGCCCGACCAGTTGCCGCTGATCGCCGAGGACCTGCGCGCGACCGGCCTGGAACTCGACCCCGAAAGCCTGACCGAGCTGACCGACTTCCCCATGGGCGCGGTGATCTCGCTTGGCGGCTGCACGGCCAGCTTCGTCTCGCCCAAGGGCCTGGTGGTCACCAACCACCACTGCGCCCGCGGCTCGATCCAGTACAACTCGACGGCCGAAGACAACTACCTGGAAGAAGGTTTCTTGGCTGAAAACCCGGACGCCGAACTGCCGGCTGCCCCGGGCACCCGCGTGTACGTCACCGTCGCGGTCGAAAACGTCACCGAGCGCGTACGCGAAGGCATCAGCGCCGAGATGGACGGCCAGGCCGTCCACGACATCATCGATACGCGCCGCAAGGAAATCATCGCCGAGTGCGAACAGCAGCAAGGCCATCGCTGCCAGGTGGCTGGCTTCCACGGCGGGCTCGAGTACAAGCTGATCGATCGCCTGGAAATCCAGGACGTGCGCCTGGCCTATGCCCCGGCCGACAACATCGGCCGCTACGGTGGCGATATCGACAACTGGATGTGGCCGCGCCACACCGGCGATTTCGCTTTCTACCGCGCCTACGTCGGCCCCGACGGCCAACCCGCGGAACATTCCGAAGACAACGTGCCGTTCGAGCCCGAACACTTCCTCAAAGTCTCCGCCGCCGGCCTCGACGACGGTGATTTCGTGATGGCCGCCGGCTACCCCGGCTCCACCCGGCGCTACACGCGCCTGCCGGAAGTGACCAACACCTTCGAATGGCGCTACCCGAAGTTCATCGACATGCTCGAGGGCTGGATTGCGACCATCGAGGGAGCCGCCCCGGAAGGCTCGGACGCGCGCATCAAGTACGAAGCCCGGCTGGCCGGCCTGAACAACTTCTACAAGAACCTCGGCGGGCAGATCGAAGGCGCGCGCAGGGTCGGCCTGGTCGAGCGCCGCCGCGAGCGCGAGGCAGCGCTCAACAACTGGATCGAAACCGAAGCGTCCGACCGGGGCTACGCCGAAACACTGGAGAAACTCGACGCCCTGAGCGAAGAGTCGGCCCAGTCCGCGCGCGACGACTGGTACTACAACAACGCCACTAGATCGAGCTTGCTCTCGGCCGCACAGCGCCTGTACCGCCTGTCAAAAGAGCGCCAGAAACCCGACGCCGAACGCGAATCGGGCTACCAGGAACGCGACATGGCTTTCTTCCGGCAGGGCATGCAGGCGATCGAACGCCGCTACGACCCGGCCGTCGACAAGGCCGTGTGGCTGCATTTCCTCGAGCAGTACATGAACGCGCCCGAAACGGCGCGCGTGGCCGCCCTGGACGAGGTCCTTGACCTGCCCGAGACCTGGGATGAGACGCAGGTCGCCGAAACCCTCGACCGCCTCTACACCGAAACCGAACTGGGCAACGTCGAGCAGCGCCTGGCCCTGATGGAGGCCGACACCGAAGCCCTCGACAACAGCGACGACCCCTTCATCCAGCTCGCCGCCGCGCTCTACGACCACGAGATGGCGCAAGAGGCTGAGTCCGAAGACCGCGCCGGGCGCATGCAGATCCTGCGTCCCGACTACATGGAAGCAATTATCAATTGGCAGGAATCTCAGGGCTACGCCGCCTACCCGGATGCCAATTCCACCCTGCGCGTCACCTACGGCACCGTGCTGGGCGGCTCGCCCAAAGACGGCCTGGTCTACCAGCCCTTCACCACCCTGGAAGGCATTCTGGAAAAGAACACCGGCGAGGCCCCCTTCAACGCCCCCGAACGCCAGCTCGAACTGATCCGCCAGGGCGACTACGGCCCCTACGAACTGGAAAGCATCGGTTCAGTCCCGGTCAACTTCCTCTCCGACCTGGACTCGACCGGCGGCAACTCCGGCTCGGCCACCCTCAACGCCCACGGCGAACTGGTCGGCCTTCTGTTCGACGGCACCATCGAGTCGGTCAACTCCGACTGGGACTTCGACCCCCGCACCACCCGCACCATCCACGTCGACACCCGCTACATGCTGTGGGTGATGGACAAAGTCGACGGTGCCGATGCCCTGATCGAGGAAATGGAGATCGTGGAATAACAGCCCGCCTGCGTACGATGAAGCGTTCACCAGGCAGCCGTTCTCTCCCCCTGAGTCGTCCCGGCCTTGAGCCGGGTCGGCGAGCATACGTTCCGAACCTACCGCCTGCCCGCTGCAGCCTCAGGCATCGGCGTCCAGATACGCCGTGAACTCGATCCGCTGGTCCTTCTCAGGCCCGCAGTACATCGTCCCCTGGATTTCCGCCCGGAACGTATCCTTCTCCTCATCGAAGATCTCCACCGTGGACGGCTGCGGATCCTGCTTCGTGACGTCGAAACAGCGCATGCCGTCGGCCAGTTCGAGCGAGAACGAGACCGTCGGCTCGTCGCCGTAGCGCATGATCGTGGCGCGGATGCTGTGATCGGCCGAGCCCGTGAGATCCTCGTTCATCGCCCCGCCAGCCACCGTCGTGTTCGAGGCGACGCTCACCACGCTCATGATCGATCCGCTGACCTCGCCGTTCAGGTCGCCCGAATACTCGACCCGCCACTTCGACCCGTCCCCGCCGCCGGAGGACGATGAACCGCCCGAGTCACTACCCGACCCGCAGGCTGCAAGCGTCAATACGACCAGAAACAAAAATACCCAGCGCAGATTCATAACGTGACTCCCCGAGATGGATGAACCATCCACCGACAATACCCGCGCCCGGGCGCCACCGCAATCAAGCAATACCCCCAGCCCGGTCAGGTAGGTCGGGGCAACGTCCCCGACGGACAACCGATCAAGCAAGAACACCCATTGATCCGGCCAACGCGGGCGGGGATACTGCCCACATGAGCCGAGACGACCATAAAATCCCACCCGCAGAATGGCCCGAACTGGCCGAATTCAAACAACAATTCCGCCAATTCGTCGCCGACCGCGACTGGGCCCAGTTCCACTCTCCCAAGAACCTCGCGATGGCACTGGCAGGGGAGGTCGGTGAACTCCTGGAACTCTTCCAGTGGCTCACCCAGGAAGAAAGCCGCAACCTGCCCAACGACGCCAAACAAGCCGTCGCCCACGAAATCGCCGACATCCAGATCTACCTGGCCGCCATATCTGATCGCCTGGGCATCGACATCGGCCCGGCGGTGGCCGAGAAGATGAAGCTCAATGCCGAGAAGTATCCGGCAGATCTGGCGCGGGGGACGGCGCTGAAATACAGCAAGCTGAAATCGCCCTGAATCAGAGGACCTGGCAAGCCTTCACTCCTCATCTGCCGGACGCCCAGCCATGTCATGCAGAAAGGCAATGGCGCTTCGCATCGCGCCGCCGCGGATGAGAAACGAAGTGATGTGCCCGCGCAGGCGCATCCGGTAGAGTTCGGCGTGCACGCCGTGTTCGAGCAGTGCCTCGTACAACACCCGGGCATGTTCGTAGGGCACCGTTTGATCCAGCGTGCCGTGGAAGAGGAAAAACGGCGGTGCATCGTCATGCACGTGCGTGATCGGAGAGGCCGCCCGGTAGGCTTCTGGCGCTTCTTCCTGCCTGGCACCCATGAGCTGCCGGAGCAGCTTGCCGCCGGAGAACAGGCCAAAATCCGACGGAATGCCGCCGACCACTACCGCAAAAAAGCCTTCGTCCTCCGGCCCGTATTCGGCATTGAGCGACGAGTCCGTGCCGGCGACCAGCCCGGCCAGCGCCACCAGATGCGCTCCGGACGAAAACCCCAGCCCGGCAATCCGGTCGGCATCGATCCGCAGCCGCGAGGCCTCGTCCCGCATCCAGCGATGCGCGATCTGCACGTCGTGAAGCTGGGCCGGAAAACGATACTCGGGTGCGAAGCGATAGTCGATATTGACCGCCACGAAACCACGATCGGCCAGCTGGCGGGAGATGCGCGTCATATCATCCCGGCTGCGCCGCTCCCAGCCGCCGCCGTGGACCACCAACACCGCCGGCCAGGCCGCCGGATTGCCATCGGGACTATTGCCGTCCGGAATATAGACATCGGCATACAGCGCCTGCGGCCAGTCCGGCGGCGAAAAACGCTGATCGGCCAGCACCACATGACCCTTCTGAGGCAACGAGATGTCACGCCCAGGGTCGTTGAGATGACGTGCACAGCCGACCAGCACCAGGCAAGCCAGCAGCACTACCGAAAAGGCAATCGAGTTGGTCATGCGCGACATCATGACCTCACCCGAGTGACGGTGCCATCAAAGGGTTCGACTGAGAATGTCCAGAATTCGAACTGAACCGGCAAGTGGGCTGCTAGCTTGTTGGCGACGGTTCAACCATGGATACTGACCGCATGGACGATGGAGACTGCCCCTTCTGCGAGCCGCATCCTGACCAGGTGTTCCACGAGGACGAGCTCGTGCTCGCCCTTTGGGATCGCTATCCCGTCAGCCCCGGTCACGCACTGCTGATCCCGCGCCACCACGTCTCCGGCTGGTTCGAGGCCGACCCGGTAACTCAGCTAGCTTTGATCAGCGCACTGCCAATGGCTCGCGAAGTCATCGAAAAGAAGCACAGTCCCGATGGATTCAATATTGGCGCAAACGTTGGCCAGGCGGCCGGCCAGACGGTCTTTCATTTGCACGTACATCTGATTCCGCGTTACAACGGGGACCAGGAGGACCCGCGAGGCGGGGTGCGCAATGTGATTCCTGGGCAAGCGAAATATTGGGAGAGGAGCTGATGTTGGTGGAACTGCCTAATGGCGCTGACTGATCTTACCGAACGCCTTTACGACTTGAGGCGAGATC
The DNA here is from genome assembly GCF_011008905.1 of Wenzhouxiangella sp. XN201. NCBI lineage: Bacteria > Pseudomonadati > Pseudomonadota > Gammaproteobacteria > Chromatiales > Wenzhouxiangellaceae > Wenzhouxiangella > Wenzhouxiangella sp. XN201. The sequence goes on along the minus strand of NZ_JAAIVI010000019.1, from coordinate 33,810 downwards.
GCAGCAGTGGCTACGAGAAGCCCTACAAGCCGGCTCTACTGCTGAGCCTTATCGATCTGGTCGAGAAGGGTGAGTTCTCCGGCAATCGGATCTTGCTGACCGATGAACTAATTGGTCGCTATCGCGATTATATTCAGGTAGTTGGCGGACCCGAGGACACGGCACGTATCCAGTATCCCTTCTGGCACCTGTGCGGGGATGGCATCTGGACCATCCTCGATTCCAACAGCCAGCCTCTATACCGCCCTGGTGAAAACGCAAACAAGGCGCCATCTGTTACGGGATTGCGAGCTTCGATGAGCCATGCCGAACTCGACGAAGAACTGTTCAATTACCTCCAGCGGTCGGTCGAACGAGCTGTGCTGCGCAATGCCATCATTAGTCGCTACTTCCCAAGTCAACGCAGCCTGATCGAGGTCATGAGCAGTGAGTTTCTTCATCGTCAACCTCGCGCAGCGGAAGCGCCGGCAAGATACGAGTCGGATCCCGCTCGCAGCCAGGCATTCGCAAAAACCATCAAGCAGGTTTACGATTTCCGCTGCGCCGCCTGCGGTATTCGGGTGCGCTTTCGGGACTTGGCTTTAGTAGATGCCTGCCATCTGATCCCATTTTCTGAGTCTTACAATGACCACCCGACCAACGGCATCGCCCTGTGCAAGAATCATCACTGGGCCATGGATCGCCACCTGATTGCACCAACACTCTTGGAATCAGATCTCGTCTGGCACTCGTCACCGCTTCTGGACGATCGAATTGACGGGCAAAGACCGCTGGTTCAACTTCAGGGTAAAAAGCTGTTATTGCCAAGGGAGAAGAAGTTTTATCCCTCCTCAGAGGCCATTGCCTGGCGAGCCGAACGCTTGGCATCTGCGTAACAAACCTCAGAAGTCCTCCCCCAGTGCTAATAGAGCCCCTTCCCTCGAACTTTTCGCGCTGACGCAGTACCCATTAATCGGTAGCGAAAGATAGAAATGACTCTGGCGACTCTGATCAAGCGGACAAAGGTAAACGTTTACCTAGGCGCGCGTTGACGCTAACCTGGAATTAGGAAAAATCGGGGACTATGGTGCACAGTGTCGAAACCGAGAGCCTGACGCCAAGTGGCAGCATGCGCCGCTGGCCTTATGGTGCCACAATCGGGGATTTCCTTGATGCTGACCCCGATGCGATTATTGGCGCGCTTGTCAATGGCGCCGACTTTCCTGTCGAGACGAGCCAGCGCAACGCGTGGCAGCAGCAGATTGTCATACTTAAGGACGTCCTGACCGACTGTGGAGGACGAGGAGCCGTCTACTTCGAGTACGCTATCCCTCGGTTGGGAAAGCGCGTCGACACTGTCTTGATCCTTAACCATGTTTTGTTTGTGCTCGAATTCAAGGTCGGCGAGCAGCAGCACAAATCAAGTGCGCGTGATCAGACATGGGACTATGCGCTGGACCTAAAGAACTTCCATGAGCCCAGTCACACCATTCCCATTGCCCCAGTACTGGTGGCCACAGAAGCCAACCCGGCGGCCTTTGTTGTCGAAACCACTCAGCACGCTGATCAGTTGCTGATGCCGCTTCCAGCGGGGCGTGCCAACCTGCGCCATGTCATTGACGCGTGCCTCGATTTCCTCGAGGGGCCACCCATCGACGTCAACGCCTGGCAACGAGGGCGATATCAGCCTACTCCTACTATCGTTGAAGCTGCGAAGGCATTGTACGCTGGGCATGATGTAGAGGATATATCGCGCAGCGATGCAGGAGCCGAGAACCTGGGCGTTACATCGCGACGTGTCGCCGAAATAATTCGGACGGCTCGAAGCCGGCAGCAAAAGTCCATCTGCTTCGTTACCGGCGTGCCGGGTGCGGGCAAGACCCTTGTGGGTCTGGATATTGCCACCAAGCACATAAACAAGAACGATGACCTTTACAGCGTATTTCTATCGGGGAACGGCCCGCTGGTCGCCGTGCTGCGTGAGGCCCTGGCACGCGATGAAGTAGCTCGAGAAGCTCAACGGGGAGAAAAGCTCAAGCTGGGTGAGGCGCGCAGCAAGGTGAAGATGTTTATACAGAATGTCCACCACTTCCGAGATGACTGTCTGGCTGACCTAGACCAGGCACCTATCGAGCATGTGGCCTTGTTCGATGAAGCACAGCGAGCCTGGGATCTCCAGCAGACCGCAAATTTCATGCAGCGCAGAAAAGCGGTTCCGGGCTTCGATCAGTCCGAGCCGGAATTTCTAATCTCATGTCTGGATCGCCACGAGGACTGGGGAGTGGTGGTCTGTCTGGTTGGCAGCGGTCAGGAGATTAACACTGGTGAGGCTGGTATCAGTGAGTGGCTCTCCGCCATTCAACGACGTTTTCCGGATTGGAATGTGCACCTCTCACCAAGGCTCACGGAGATTGAGTACCATGCGCAACCCTCACTTGAAGCACTCTCCACTCGTGCTCATGTGCACTACGATGACTCGCTGCACTTGGCAACGTCCGTGCGATCATTTCGTTCGGAATACGTATCGACATTCGTGAACCAGTTTCTGGCACTGGAACTAGAGGGCGCCGAGGCCACCCTTCAGAAACTCCTGCCCACCTACCCGATTCGCCTGACAAGAGATCTATCACACGCTAAGCAGTGGCTCCGTCGATGCGCTCGTGGCAGTGAGCGTTACGGAATGATCGTCTCGTCGCAGGCGCAGAGACTGAAGCCACACGCGATCGATGTGCGTGTAAAGGTAAATCCGGTGCACTGGTTCTTGAATGACAAAGACGATACTCGCTCATCCTACTTCTTGGAAGACGTGGCAACAGAGTTCCAGATTCAAGGCCTTGAGCTCGACTGGTCTTGTGTCGTCTGGGATGGCGACCTACGCTTGGCTGATGGTGTTTGGGACTTTCATGGCTTTGTTGGCAAGCGCTGGCAGCGAATACTGAAGGAGGAGCGTCGGCGATACCTACTCAATGCCTACAGAGTTCTACTCACTCGTGCGAGGCAGGGCCTAGTGATTGTAGTGCCTGAAGGTGACGATACCGATCCCAGTAGAAATAGCGCTCACTACGATCCGGTGTTCCGCCAACTGGACGAGCTTGGTATTCCAACACTGTAAGCACCCGAGGCCTTACGCGTTGAATAGAATGAGCTTGCTTGCCAGACGCTGGGATTCTTTCATGCCCTGGAGCGAGGTATTCAGACTATAGCCTCTTGGTTCCAGCATGGAGATCGGGCGGGTCGTCGGATTGCGTCACCGCATGTAGGACCAGTAGGTTGCTGGCAATCCCATCCGATGGAGGCTGCTCCGGGATAGTCCTGTATGGTGCGGCGTAAACGCCGGCCCAGACAAACAGTGGGCTTCCGGATATGGCGAAGCATGTTCCGCCCCGGTTCGGTCCCCGGTAGCGGCCGTTGACAATTTCGATCTGGTCGGCGTCCCAGTGCAGTGACTCAAGTGACCGGAAGTCCTTTGTGTAGCTCGGACGTGTCCGGGGCTGGTACTTCAACTCCACGATTCCGATGACTTCCCGGGTGTTGCAGATCAGAATGTCAGGGTGCAGTCGATTTTCGCCGCCGTTGACCGACACCATTGGTTCGATGAAAAGCTGCCGTCTCGCACCCCACTCTCCAAAGGCATTCATAAGCCGTGCGGCCAAGTGCACTTGAAGCGCTCGCTCACTATTGATGGCCTGATCGAGGTACGGACCCGACATCGTGTCGCGCCAAGCTTCTTTGAGCTGTCGCCTGAGACGACCACGGTTGTTCTGCTGTTTCATTGCAGCGTGCTGTAGATTCGGATGTTCATTTCCCAGCCGGCGTCGCGGCAATTCCGGTGGACAGGTACTTCTCATAGAGGTCGCAGTGCCGCTTCATTTCAGCTTCGGCCGTCGGGGCCTGCAGGCTTTCGTGGGCCCGGCGCCAGTCAGCACAGTTTTTGGCCAGCCACTTTCCCTGGCTGGTATTGGCACGTTGCTCGCGGAGCGCAAGGTGCTTGCGTTCGGCTTCTCTTCGGTTGCGCTCTGTTGTGGCCCGGAGTTGCGCAGCGCTCGCTTGGACTGATTTTTCTAGGTCGGCCATCATTTCTTTCATCGCCTGATTGGCGCGGTACTCGTGGTACTTCTGGATGCCCCATTCGATGAAGAACACCGAGCAAATGAAGACAACTGCAAAGGCGGCCAGGCGAATTCTGGGGTCTAGCTCTTCTCGCGGCGACTGCCGGGAGTCGAAAAGCGGATCGTGGTCGGCTTGCTTGGATTCGTCCGAATCGGAAAAGTACGGTTCATGTTTCGAGTCTTGATCCCTCATAGCCCCCTCCGAGCTTTTTCGGTCAACGCCAGTTGGAGTATAGTCAATTCGGAAAGCCCATGGCCAAGCTAAAACTTGACCTCCACGACATCTACAACCGCGGCAATGCCATCGACCAGGAGCTTGAGCGCGTGATCCACGAGGCGGTGGACAAGCGCATCCGGGAGGTCGAGATCATTCCGGGCCGGGGCTCGGGGCAGCTCAAGAAGCGGGTCCTAAAGTTAGGAGCCTGCATTACTCACCTGCCACCTACTGCGCCGGCCCAATCGCACGCCCTGAGCGCATTTCACTCGGTCGGAGTGCTCGACGTAGTGGCAACTACGCCTGCGCGCTCCTCGGTCGCGAAATCCACTCATGGCGCACCCTTGAACCGGCTCGCTACGGAGGCAGGCGAGCAATGCAGGCTCAAGCGCGCCCGGACATCAAGCAGCTCTATCACCGCGTGGACAAGGACTCGAAGAATCCGGGGCGCTTGTTCGTGTATTTCCGGTTCTGACTGACGGCCGTCGGGGCCGCTCTTGCGGGCGGTGATCACTCGTTGACGTACAGATTTCTGTACATTAAAATCCCGACATGTCTACTATCAGCTACACCGATCTGCGTCGCCGTCTGGCCAGCGCCATGGACCAGGTCAACGAAGACCACGCGCCCCTGTACATCACCCGCCAGAAGGGCAAGGGAGCTGTCATGCTTTCGGCCGATGACTACGCCTCGATCGAAGAAACGCTGTACCTCATGTCCAGTCCGCGCAATGCCGCGCGGTTGACCGAAGCGATCGAGGGTTTGCGGCGTGGTGAAGGTGAAACGCGTGAACTGATCGAGTGACGATCTGTTTTCATGCGAATGCCTGGGCCGATTACCTCTACTGGCAGAAGGCCGACCCGAAAAAGCTCAAGCGCATCAACGAACTGATCCGCGCCATCCAGCGCGACCCCTTCCAGGGTATTGGCAAACCGGAACCCTTGAGAGGAAACTGGTCGGGCTTCTGGTCCCGCCGGATCGATCGTGTGCACCGGCTGGTCTATGCGGTTGAAGACGCCAAGCTGCTGATCGCCCAGTGCCGGTTTCACTATTGAAGGCCGGTGGTAGGCTTGCAGCATGAGCGACATACACACCATCGACACGCACTATCTTGACCGCCCGGAAGTGGCCGCCGCCTACCTGATCGTGGAAGGCGATCGCGCGGCCTTTGTCGACAACAACACCAACGCGGCGGTGCCGCGGCTGCTGGCCGTGCTCGAGGACCAGGGGCTGGCGCCTGAGCAGGTGGACTACCTGATCATCACGCATGTGCATCTCGACCATGCCGGCGGGACGTCGGCGCTGGCGAAGGCCTGCCCGAACGCCACCGTCGTGGCTCACCCGCGGGCGGCACCGCACGTGATCGATCCGACCAAGCTGGTTGCCAGCGCTTCGGCGGTCTACGGTGAAGACGAGTTCGCACGGCTTTACGGCACCATTGAGCCGGTGGCCGAGGATCGCGTGCAGGTCATGGAAGACGAACAGACCCTGCAGTTCGGCAAGCGCGAGCTGCGTTTTCTGCACACCCGCGGTCACGCCAATCATCATTTCTGCATTGCCGACAGCGCCTCGGGCGCGATCTTTTCCGGCGATGCCTTCGGGCTGGTCTATCCGGCCCTGCAGGGCGAGGGGACCTTCGCCATGCCGTCGACCAGTCCGACGGATTTCGAACCCGAGCTGGCGCGCGAGTCGATCCGCCGGCTGGTCGATGAGCAACCGAGCTGCATCTACCTGACGCACTTCGGAGCGGTAACCGATATCGAGGAAGCGGCCGGCCAGCTCACGCGCCACCTGGACTTCGCCGAGCGCCTGCGTGACGACGCCGAGGCCAGCGACCTGGCCGACGAGGCGCTGGAAGCGTATTGCCGTCCCCGCCTGTACGACTACGTCGCCGGCCTGCTCGACGGCCGCGGCAACCTCGGCCGCAACGACAGCGTCTGGTCACACCTCAAGCTCGACCTCGACATCAACGCCCAGGGCATCGCCTTTGCCGCCAACAAGCGCCGGCGCAAGGCGCGGGCGGCCGGCGGCTAAGCGCCGACCGGCCGAAAAGTCAGCCCTTTTTCAGCTCGTCCCGGATCTCGCGCAGCACCAGCAACTCCTCGTTGATCGCCAGGGGTGTTGCCGGCTTCTCTTCTTCCTTGCGCTTGAGGCTGTTGATGACCTTGACCGCCACGAAGATGGCCAGGGCCACGATCAGGAAGTCGATCAGGGTCTGGATGAAGGCGCCGTAGGCTATGGTGACCGCTTCGGCTTCTTCGGTCGCCTGCTTCAGGACGATGGCCAGGTTGGAGAAATCGACTCCGCCGATGGCCATGCCCACGGGCGGCATGATGATGTCGTTGACCAGCGATTGCACGACGCGGCCGAATGCGATGCCGATGATGATGCCCACGGCCATGTCGACCACGTTGCCCTTGACGGCAAACTCCTTGAATTCCTTGACTGCTCCCATGGCAAACCTCTCCCTGTCTGATGGAAGGCGCAGCGGCCTCCGTGCTCGAAGTATAGATTAGCTGTCCGACTGCAAGGCGCGGGCCATTCGCAACTGGGTGCGGATGATCTTCTCCGGTTGCTGCAGCATCGGAAGCGGGCCGTGGGCTTCTTGCAGCTTCACGCGAACGTTTGGCAAAGCCTCATCGATGGCTTCAGCCATGTTCGCGATTTCGCGCATCACGAACCGGGGGCGCATCCCCATTTCTTTGGCCAGGGCGTGCCAGTGCTCGGTGCGGATACGGCCTGGGTCGGCTTCGCCGCCGACGTTCATCGCCAGGCGCCGGTCCAGGTTGGGCCAGGCGCGTGTGCAGACCAGGTCGTAGAACGGCGCCAGGCGCCAGCGGTTGACGTTGCGCTGTACCTGGACGAGGGCCACGTTCTTGGCATGGCCGTCGGAGTTGCCGGCCAGCCAGTTGAAGATCTGCCAGCGCAGCAGGTTGAGGAGGTCTTCTGCCGGCTTCTCGCTAAGTTCTCGAATCCAGTCTGCGCAATCGGCCAGCCCGGGGCCGCCGTCTGCCTGGTATTTGCGCGTGGCGCGCAGGCCGGCGACCTGGCAGAAGTCTTCCTGGTGCAGGCGATGCCAATGTTTGTCTGTAGCCTCCCGGTCGTAGCGGCGGATGACGAGGTATCGGTGGCCGTGACGTTCTTCCAGTCGGGTTTCGGGCACGGGCAGGCCGACGCCATCGGCGATTCGATTGAGAAAGATTTCGTAGACCGGCACATGCCGCCACTGGGGCAGCTCGAATTTGAGGATGTGCGAGGACGCCGTTACGCCGTGCGGCAGGAAGTATTCGCCATCCCGGATCAGTACGGGGCACTTGGACTGGGCCCCCGCCAGGGAAAGGCGCGGCGGTGCAGGGTCGTTGGGCGTTGGCCGGGGAGCAATGCCCTGCCCCCGCTGTTGCAAAATTCGTTCGAAACGTCGTTCGTCGAGCGCTTCGGCGCCGCCCGGTTTATCGAGGGGCTGGTCAAGCGGCAGGACGTTGAGGGCCCCGGCACAATCACCACCGATCTCGCGCAGCAAGACGAAGTCGTCGTCGGCGACACCCAGGTTGCGCACGATCCGCTCGCGGGCGGCTCCTTCCGGAAGCAGGTTGGAAAACCAGCCGTGGGCCTGGCCGTCTTCCGGTGCGAACGGATCGGGTTGCAGCGGCAGGACGTGACCGATTCTGAAACCGTGATCGAGCCAGTCGGTGGCGTAGGCGAAGCCGATGCGGTCCTGTCGATCCCGCCACAACTCGCCCACCAGCCTTCCGGCGTGCCAGATGTTGAGTCGGTCCGGATCAGCCTGATTCGTCATGGCTGTGCTTTCCTTCGGCCGAGTTCGTTGACGACCGCGGTACGAGGAAGCAGTCGAGACCCAACAGGGCGATGACTTCGAGGGTCTTGCCCAGTTCGGCCGTGGCTTTGCCGCGCTCGAGCTCCGACAGGAATCGCATGCCCAGACCGCTCAGACCGGAGAGTTGTTCCAGTGTGAGTCCCTGCGCCTTGCGCTGGGCACGCAGGGCTGCACCCAGTTCGGCGGGGGTTCTCAGAGGTGCGTTGTGGGTAGGCATTGGATCCATTTTTTACCGATCGGGATAATTTGCATCATTCCGACCAATAATATATCAGATTGTCCCGTTCGGTAAAAATATGCCTTAGCCACGCTCCCAGGATCCCAGTTATCCCGTACGGGCAAAATGTCAGTATTGGCGTGCCTTACAGCTTCCCCGGCTCCAGCGGCCGTTCCCGGTGCACCAGAATCCACTCGGCGTGTTCGTCCAGGGCGGCTTCGCCCAGGGCGCGCAGCAGGTCGCGTTTCTGGTTGGCCGTGGTGCAGCGCGACAGGCGGAAGCGGGCCATGCGGTAGATGTCGAGCATGAAGCTGTACTGCTTGAGCAGCTCCTTTTCGGCGACCTTGTGGGCATAGGCCTCGCGGACGGCTGCGAGCAGGGGCAGCATGCCCATGGCGGCGACCATGCCGGTGAGTGCAACGTCGGTCAGGCGATGCTGGAACAGGGCCAGGGCGACGGTGATGACGATGCCGGCCCACAGGGTGATGGCCACCAGGCGGTCGGTCTGGGCGACGTGGCGGCGGTGGCTGCGGCAGCGGGCCTCGAAGTAGCCGAGCTGGCCGCTGCCCCCGGGCCGGCCGATCCAGTGTTCGATGACGTCGTCGACGTCGCCTGCCCTGCGGGCCTGGAAGTCTTCAGGCGCGCCGGCAAAGCGCATGACGTTGCGGATCCAGCCGATCTCGATGTCCTGCTTCTGCAGGAAGTTGTCGTAGGCGAAGTCGTTGCGTATCTGGCCCGACACGCCGGCCTGACGCCAGTAGAACTGCACGCGCAGCCCCTCGGCCAGGGCGCGATAGTCGAGGAACTTGCGGTGCCACTGCAGTCGCGACACCACGCGGTAGAGCACGAAGCCGACGAAGAACAGGACCAGGTAGGCAGCGATCATTTCCGGGCGGTTGAGGTCGGCATAGGCGATGAAGGCAATGCCCATCAGCGCGGCCAATACGTAGAGCACGCGAAGGGCGATGCGGTAGCGCCATGCATTGCGCGTGGCCAGGTGGTCGGCCAGGGCGAAGTAGCCGGCCGTGCGCGCCAGGTCGCGGTGGCCGGCGAGTTTGTCCTGCCAGCCGGGCAGGACGGCGGCCGGTGATACCGGGTCGGTCACTTTTGCGACGTCGCGATTGAACTCGCCGGTGCGCTCGATCATCCGGTTGAGGTTGGGCGGGATGTCGTCGACCGTCTTGCGGTCGGGGTCGGCGATCAGCCAGCGCGCGCTGCCGGGCCGCAGGTTCTCGGCCGGCGCGCCGTCGTCGCGGTTGCGCGAGCAGACGATGTGGTAGACCAGGTCGGTATCGTCCTTGGCCAGGCCGCGGCGTTCGGAGGGGTCGAGGCCCAGCCGGGCCATGTCGCCGAACTGGTGGTATTCGACGACGTCGGCCGTGCCGCCGCCCTCCTCGGCCGGCTTGCCGTCCCACACCGCGATCAGGATCTGGCAGTGATCGACGCAGTAGATGCCGGCCTGTGCATAAGCCTGGTCGCGGTCGCCCTGGTCGTGCACGCGCGCGGCGTGCACGTCGACCACCGTCGAACCGGCCAGCAGCTCATGGAAGCTCTGCCGGGAATCGGCATCGGCAAAGTCCTGCTCGTAGTCATCGACCGGCAGCGGCAGGGGCACGACCAGATCGATGTCGCGCTCGCGCGCAACTTGCGCAGCGACCCGGTCGCCGCCTTCGGCCAGCGGCGTGATCAGTCGCAGGGGTGTGTCGGGGTAGCGGATCTCGAGCAGGTCGAAGAGTTCGCGAAGCCGGGCCTCGATGGCGGGGATTTCCGCCTCGACCAGGTCGCGGTGGCCGGTCACGCCCAGCGAAAGCGGGACGCGGGGCAGGCCGCCTGACATCAGCGCCGGGCCAGCGCGTCGAGCGCCCGATAGTCGGGCGACTGGAATCCGGCCTGCCGAACGATTTCATCCAGCTGCTCGGCGGCTTCGGCGTCACCATCGAGCCGCGCAAGCAGAGCGGCCAGGTGGCGGTTGGCCCGCAGCTGATCCGGCCGTTCGGCCAGGCGGGTGCGGGCCGGTACTGCGATCTTGCCGCCGGCGAGTTGTTGCAGGACGGCCAGCTCGTAGAACTGGCGCGCGGTGATGTGGTCGTCGGGGGCTGCGGACAGGTTGGCCATCACCAGCGGGGTGATTCGGGTCAGATAGTCGTCGGCGCCGACCGGGTCGTCGTCCAGCAAGCGCACGAGGGCCAGGTCGAGGCCGGCCGAAGCCACCTCCCCCGCCCACATGGAATTGTCACTGTCGTCGGCGGCAATCGCCAGCAACTCGTCGAAAGCGCTGTGGCTTTCGGCCGTTGCGTGCTCGGTCGCGGTGGCGAAGCGGGCGAGCCGGTTCAGGCGGGTGCGCGCACTGAGCCAGTGCACGCGCCATTCCAGGTTGTCGGGGTCGCCCGAAGCCAGGGTGTCGTACAGGGCGATGGCATGCGATTGCGCCTCGAGCGCGGCGTCCACCCGGCCCAGGGCGAATTCGGCGCGAGCGCGCTTGGTCCAGGCCTCCGCTTCGATGCGGCGGTGGAAGGGATGGTCGGTGGCCCGGGTGACTGCGGCGTGGGCATCAGCGGCGGCGCGCCGGAATCGGGCCGCGCCTTCCCAGTCGAAGCCGGCTTCGCGCACCGCGGCCAGCCAGGAATCGTTGGCGGCCACTTCGAACTTCAGGTTGGGGTCGTCCGGGCTGTCGCTGGCTAGCTCGGCAAAGATAACGCCGGCGCCGGTGAAAGCGGCATCGGCGGCGTCCAGGTCGCCCTGGTCAACAGCCAGCGAACCCAGGTTGGACATGGCGTAGGCTTCTTCCAGGCGATAGTCCGGGTTGTCGGCATCGAGGGCGACGAGCTCGGCGGCGCTCTGTGCGTAGCGCTCGAACAGCGGACGGGCGCGGTCCAGTTCGAGGGCCTGGTAGTGGCTGGCGCCGAGCCAGAATTCCGCCTGCGAGCGCTCGAACAGCACTTCGGCGTCTTGCGGGTTGCGCGCGGCCAGGACCTCGAACTGCGCCAGCGAAGCGGAAAAGGCGCGCTGGGCGGCTGCGTGCTGGCCCTGCTGCAGGCGCACCTCGCCGATCTGGCGCAGCGCCAGGGCCTGTTTCTCCAGCGCATGGTCATTGATCTCCCCTGCCGGCAACGAGGCAAAGTAGGTTTCGGCCTTCTCGCCGACGGCGTCGAGCACGTCGAGGCGGCCGACCTCCTGCAATCGCGTGCGCAGGTCGCCCAGCATGAAGCCGATCAGGTCTTCGGCCTGGCCGCGCCGGACCTGTGCGATGTCGCGTTGTTCGATGGCATACAGGGCCGTCAGGCTGGTGACGACCGCGACCAGCGAAGCGGCGACCGCGAAGCCGACCGCGGTGCGTTGGCGCCGCCGTGCGTCACGGCGCTTGATGGCGTCGAAGCCCACGCCCAGCAGGCCGGCGACGATCTTGAGTACGCCGTCGCGCGGGCCGTCGGCATGCGCTCGCAGGTCGCCGGCAATGGGTTCGAGGCCGTCGAGGCCTTGTCCACGCAGTGCCGGGGGAAAGCACTCATCCTCGCCACCGCTGTTGGGCTCGCCGGCGACGATCAGCGGAAAGACCCGAGCGGTGCCGTGGACGGCGACAAAGGTACGGATTTCCTGGTTGACCCACTTCGAGGTGGCGGCCGCCGGGCTGCACAGCACGATCAGCGCGCCGGACTCGCGCAGTGCGGCCTCCAGGCTGTCGCGAAGGTCGCCCGAGCTGGCCAGGTCGTCGCGGTCGCGAAACAGGGGCCGGAGCCTGGCTCCGACCACCTGCCCGGCAATCTCCTGGCCGCGCAGCGAACGGGGCACGCGGAATGACTCGATCCGCCGATGCACCCGGCGCGCCTGCTGCTCGTCAGCGTGCGCGTAGCTTAAGTAGGCCCAGTACTTCAAGAGACCGGCTCTGCCGTCGTCTAGCGGATATCGTAGAGGCGGGGGTCGAGCTTGACGCGCGTGCCGTCCTTGTTCTCCACGGTGATGGTGTATCCGTCGTAGCTGTTGTGGTGGCCGGTTGGAATATTGGAAGCCGTGATCGTGAGCTTGTCAGTGCCGTCGAAGTCCTGGTCGGGCGGGGGATCGAATGTCGCGCCGGGAATGCCCGCTTCGCCCAGGTTCCACTGCACGATCTTGAACTTCTCGCCGGTGTCGTCCTTGAGCTTGATCTTCCACGAACTGCTTTCTTCCGACAGCGCGATTTCTCCGGCCGGCCCGTCGTCGTCGCCCACCGGTTCGGCTGTGATCTGACCGTTCACGTAGCCGTAGCCGCCGGTGAACATGTAGTAGTAGCCGTCCGGGTGCGTGGGCTGGTAGTTGTTCGGTTGATCCTTCTTCAGGTGTGCGTAGATCTCGGTGGCGGACATGGTGAGTACCTCATTGAGTGTCCCCTTTTTTTGTGATCTATATCACATTTCGAGATCGAATATAGCATCGACCCGGCCGGGAGGGAATCACGGTGTTGTGCCGTCGTTGCCCGACTTCACACCGCCCTGCGAGGCTGCTTTCGCCGATTCGGCCCGGTTTTCCTGGTGGACCTGGTTGAGCCGCTGGACGAAGGCGTTGGCGTCCTCGTCGGTCTCGGGATCGAAGCCCAGGGCGGTGACGGTGCAGGTGAGCGTGTACTCGTCGCCGTCGAGGCGGAAGGGGAACTCGGCCAGCACGTCGATCAGGCGCTGGCGGAAGATGTTGGCGCCCTCTGCTTCGGTCATGGGCAGGACGATGAGGGGGACGGCGCGTTGTGATTTCTCGAGCGAGCCGACCAGGTCGAGGTCGCGGGCCAGGCGGACGATGCGGGAGTAGAGTTCGGGCAGGATTTCGTGCATGTCGCTTCTGCCCGGCCGGCGCGGGCTGCCGCCTTCGGTGGGGTTGAGCCTTTCGACCATCACCTTGATGGCCGAAAAGGGGTTGTTGTAGCGCTGGGCGCTCTTGACCTGGTGCTTGAGGAACAGCGCGGTATTGCGCACGCTCAGGACCGTCGGCGGCATGCGCATCGGTTCGGCTTCGCGGTCGAGGCGCTCGGCGAGCTGGTCGATCAGCCGGGCGGCCTGCAGCGGCGTGTAGCCGTGTTTCTTGAGTCGTTCGCTGATGGCATTGGCCATCTCTTCCAGCTCGGGCCGGGTTTCGATCTGGCGTTCCAGCCAGTCGAGCACGAGCGCGTCGTTGATCTGTTTGCTGCCCTTGAGCATGCGTTCGAACAGGGCCACCGTGCTGTGCTCGCGCGTTTGGGGCATGCGTTGCTCGAGTTCCTGCTCGAGCTGTTTCGAGACCTCGGAGGTGAGGCCGCTCTGGTTCATGCGCTCGATCAGTTCTTTCTGAACACGTGCGATCTGCTCGCTCAGGGTGGCGGGGTCGGCCGAGTCGGCGTTGGAGAAGCGGTCGAGCGCCAGTTTCTCGGTGACGCGCTCGATGTAGTCGGTAAAGGCGGCCGACAGCTGCTGGTCGTCGTCGACACCGCCCTGGCGCAGTTCGCTGGCCAGCGCTACCAGCCGCGCGGCCTCGGTGGGGTCTTCCTGGATCTGCCGGACGATCTCGTCGACATCCATGCCGACGCTTTCCGCCCCGCTCTCGAGCGCGCGCACCAGGTGTTCGCCGCGCAGCTCGTTCGATAGCTCGTGGACCAGTTCGGTGTACTGGTCGAGCTTCATGCCCTCTTCCATCAGGCCCTTGCGCAGCCTGGGCAGCAATCGCTTGAGGTCGCCGGCATCGGGCAGCATGCGGTTGATGATCTGGGCCATGCGCTTGACCGAGAAGTTGCCGCCGCGGTATTCCTCGCGCACCAGGCTGACCAGGGTCGAATAGGTCAGTTCGTCGATCTCGCTGACCACCTCCCCACCCTCGGCCATGATGCGCTCGGCGTCCTGCCGCGCCGACATGGACTTGTGCAGTCGCTGGCGCAGCGTGTTCATGGCGGTGAACAGTTCATCCGGCGACAGGCTCTCGACCTCGCCGCTGCCCGTCTCGACTTCGCGCACCAGTTTCTTGAGATGTTCGACCAGCCGGGCGCGGTTCTGCTCGCCCTCGCCGGCCGACGCGGTGAACTGCTCGGCGGCCGCGTCCGGGTCGCCGGCCAGTCCGCTCAGGGAGAAGAACGAATCGAGCTGGTCGAGCACGCGCCCGCTGGCTCTCGAGGCGGGCGTGTGCCGCTTGCTGTCGTAGATCTTGTCGCCCGGGTCCGCGCCGGGGTCGGAACTGCTGACCACCTTCTGGTCGGAAGTGACCTTGCGATAAACGATGTGATTGAACTGGATGGCGCCGGACTGGAGTTTGCCCAGGTCGGCTTCGGCGGCCTCCAGCGACGGGTAGTCGAGCAGCTTCGAGAGCACCGAGATCAGTGCCCAGGCATCGGTGGTGTTGAAGCCCGGCCTGAACGTGACCGATTCCAGGCCCATCTCGTTGAACGAATCGATCAGGCGCCGGGGGTTGAAGCGCGCACCGACCGGGTGCTTCTCGATAAAGAGGGCGCCGCGGTCGAGGATCAGCGACAGCGAGGGGTCGTGCTCGAGCGCATCGGCGAGCGTGGTGTAGAAGATTTCCAGGGCGCGCTCGGTGGTCGGGTGGTCCATGCCGAAGCCGCAGGCGTTCATGAAGGCGGAGTTGATCTGGCGGGCGATCAGCTCGGCCGAGCGGGCATCGAGATTGTGCGCGCCGGGCGGGCTCACGTTGCGGCCTTTTGCCGCTGTGACTGGCGCCAGCGGTTGATCGCCTGGGCGAATGCGCGTGCGCTGACAAAGCGCCTGGCCGGGTCGATGGCGGTAGCCTTGTCGATGATGTCCTCGAGGCCTTCGTCGATCCACGGCGAGCAGGCCGAGGGCGGCTTGAGGAAGAAGGTGTGGGGCTGCCCGATCTTGCGAGCGATCATCTCCTTGCCCGATTCGTTGCGGATGGGCAGCGTGCCGGCGAGCAGCTCGAACAGGATGACGCCAACGGCATAGATATCGGTGCGCCGGTCGGTGTCATCGGCGGCAGCCTGCTCGGGCGATAGGTACTGCGCCGTGCCGACCACCATGCCCCGGGCGTAGAACTCGATACGACGCGTCTTGGCAATGCCGAAATCGGCGATCAGGGCGCCGCCGGTGCGGTTGTCGACCAGGATGTTGGCCGGTTTGAGATCCTGGTGCACCACGCCTTCCTCGTGTGCGAACTCCAGCCCCTCGAGCACCTCGCCCACCAGCCGGATGCTGTGGTGCAGCGGCAGGACGCGCCGCGTGGGTACGGGATGTCGCCGCAGCCTGGAAATGATACGGGCGAGATCCTGGCCTTCGACCAGTTGCATCACCTGGTAGAAGTAGTCCTCGTCCTCGCCGCTTTCGAAAATCGTGATGATGCGGGGGTGGCTGAGCACCGCGATGGTCTCGGCCTCGTCGCGGAATTGCTGGCGGGCGGCCTTGCTGCTGGCAATCGCCTTGGGCAGCAGCTTGATCGCAACCTGGCGCTTGAGCGTTTTCTGATAGCCGATGAACACCGCCCCCATCGCACCGCGCCCGAGTTCACGCACGACCACGAAGTTGCCGAAGCTTCGACCGATGACGCTGGTGTAGTCGTGGTCATTGATATCGCCCAAGGAACCCGCCCCGCAGCGCGTATGTCGACTGCATATTACCCCAGGGGGTATGTGAAATAAATCACACTTTCCCTGCGCTCAGGCCTTGTTTCGCCGCTGGTTTGAAGACCGTTCATTGTTGTCGGCCGCCGGTTCATCTGGACTGTCGTCGAAATCGTCGAGCAGCCACTCGGGTAGCTCGGGCGCGGGGGCCACGATGGTCTGCGGTTCCGATTCATCGTTCGCCGCGTCCAGAATGGCGCGATCTTTTGTCCTGCCGGGATCGGTGGCAATTGCCGAGTGATCGCGGGGGGCGGCCCCTGGCGCCCCTGGTCTGGTGGATCTTGCACCCGGCGGTTCGGATGGCTTGGCCCGGCCGGTCGCCACAGTTTCGGTGTAGCCGAGATGTTGGGCCAGGCGCGTGCGGCGGCGCAGCAGCAGGCCAATCATCATCACGATGACCCCGGCGCAGCCGACAATGAAAGCGTCGCGATTGTTCACGGGTGCGCCCAGTCCCGCCCGGCCCCATTGCAGGACCAGGCTGCTTCCTTCAATGGGGATGCTGTGCGTTGTTGCGGCGCCGCCGCCGCGGGCGTCCAGCACTGTCGAGCCCGGATTGCCCTGCTGGGCCAGGGCGACGAAATCCAGCAGCTCGTCGCGGTGCAGCAGGTTGCCGACGACGCCGACAGTCAGGCGAAGCAGCAGCACACCGCTGTCGCCGGGCATGCGCTGGGCAAAAACCAGACTCTCGGCCGGCGTGCCCGGCTGGAGGACGCGAATGTCGGCGCGGTCATTTTCGATCGCCTCGATAACCATGTCCCTGGCGGCACGGTCGCGGGCGATGTCGGTGCCCGCGGCCAGCTCATCGACATCCGCCGGCAGCAGGCGGACCTGGAGCAGGTTGACGACGCCGCGCTCTCGAAGGGCAGCCCGAAGGCCGTCGCCCGAGCCGCTGCGGGCGGCATCGACCACGCTGGCGTCGCGCAGGCTGGTCTGGATTTCGGAAAGTCGGTCGGCAATGCGGTCGGCCTGCTGCGAGGCTGCGCGATCGGAGCGCTCCAGCGCCAGTTGTTCCGAAAGATTCAGGTAGATCGCCGTGCCGGCGATGACGATGGCGAACAGTCCGATGGCCATGGCGACCAGGCTGCCCAGGCGGAGCAGGTCGGTGACCGCATCCCGCGCCAGAAACGGCTGAGGCGAGTTCAACGCCGTCGCTCCGGGCATCGACCCCGGCAGGCCGCGCTTTCAGGCCGCGACATCACGTGAAGATCATCACGGTCCATGAGTCCCTCTGTGCATCCCTCGATTACCGGCATTATGCCAGCGCCGGCCAAAGGTAACCACCGGGAAGCCTGGCCGGAGGGTGTGCGCGTTGGCCGGAACGATGCTGCATCGAGTTTGGCGGATTCACGTTTGAGTTGCGCTTAAGACTCTTGAGCCCCCCGAGATCGGGAGGTGTATTTGCGCACTTCCACCCTGCGAAATGGCTGGCGGAAACGGAAAGCGCGAGAAGGAAGCAAGGGGACTGTTTGTCGGGAGGTTGTCCATGGCATTTCGTATCGTCCCATCCCTGGCGGGTTCATCATTCGCTGTTTCGCTGGTTTGTTCAGCTGCATTCTGCTGTTCCATGGCAGTGGCCACGGATGCCGGGGCTGAGACCCGGCAAGACGTGCCGCGGGGCGGTCTGACCCGGTACGTCGATGGCATCGCCGGCGACGATCAGGGCGGCGCCAACGACTGCAGTTCGCAGGCTTCCCCGTGCCTGACCATTTCCAGGGCCATCGATGCCGCGGCTGCTTTCGATACCATCCAGATTGCCGATGCGGTGTATACGGAGCTGCTGACCATTGGTCAGTCGCTGACCCTGGTTGGAGAGAGCGAGGAGGGCACCATCGTGCAAGCCCACGCTCAGCCTTCCGAGGCAGTCAATCCGAGCCGGGTGGTGACGATCTCCGGGAGTTCACAGGTCTCGATGGCCGATCTGACGATTCGTCATGGCGTGGCCGGGTCCGGTGCCGGCATCTATATAACTGGCGCGGTCGAGCTTTCGCTTTTACGCGTGACCCTGTACCGCAATGAGGCTGGCAGCTCGGGCGCCGGGATCTACGCTGTCCAGACGGGGTGCATGTTGATCATCGATCAGTCGAGCTTCATCGAGAATGCAGCGGGAACCGGCAACGGTGGTGGTATTCACGGTCAGTTCTGCAGCGTGGGGATCACCGATTCCGCTTTCGTCGACAATTCTGCCAATGTGGGTGGGGGCCTCAATATCGCCGATGGGGTCGGGATCGCAACGCTTGATCGCGTCAGTTTCAGCGGGAACCTGGCAAGAAACCTGGGAGGCGGCATGCATACGCTTCGAAGCACGACCGAGATCGTGAACTCGGTCTTCCGTGGGAACCTCGCTGAATCAGCCGATGGCAGTGGCGGAGCAGGCGGCGGCATTTTCAGCAACGGCGGCAGCGACATCACCCTGGTCAATGCGCTGGTCAGCGGCAATCTTGCCGGGAATGCGGGCGGCGGCATCTTTGTCCAGTCCTCCACTTCGCCGCTTAACCTGATCAATGTGACCGTTGCCGGTAATCGCGCCCAAGCCGGCAACGGGGGCGGCATCAGTGCCGTCTACATCGGAGCGATTCACAACTCGATCGTCTGGAACAACCAGGATCAAACGGGGACGGGAAACGCTTCATCCGCCATACGGATACTCGGCACGGATGACGTGGAATCCAGCCTGATCCAGGGATTCAGTGCCGCCGATCTGGGCGGCAGCGGCAATCTCGACGGCACCAGTGCCGCCAATAATCCCCAATTCACTTTCTCGGCCAGCCCGGCCAGTGCGCCGACCCAGGATGGTGACTATCATCCCGCCGAGTTTTCTCCGGTCGTCAACGCCGGCGACAATGCATTAATAGTTGGATACGACCTGGATCTCGACGGCTATGACCGAATTGTCGAAGGCATCGTCGATCTCGGTCCTTACGAGTTCGGCAACGACTTCCTGTTCAGGGATCGATTCGAGTTCTAGGCGTCCGCCGAGCGACTCTATTCAAAGCTGTCGACAAAGATCACTTCGGGAGGCTCAAGCCGCGGGGGCGGGCAGTCGAGCGAACTCGCGCGGGTCAGTTCCTGCGTGCGCAGGTTAAGGACCAGGAAAGCGGCATCATCCTCCAGGAACATTGCATCGGAAACCGCCTCGAGTGAGCCAATGTCGGGACTATGCGGCACATGGACCGGGAACTCGTAGGAAACGGCTTCAACGTTGCGAGCGCGCAGGGTTCTGCATGACTGGTCGGCAGGGCGGTACACCAGCGTCTCGTCTTCAGCATAATCCTGCATGGCACATGCATGGAGCAAGTTCCGTGACTGGGAGGTCATGGGGCCCGGTAAGCGGATCATGGATTCCAGGCAGCCACGAGTCACCCCGAAACCTTTGAGCAGGAACTCCGACTCCCCGGCAATGAAATTCGCATCGTTGGGAGGCAACAGGCTTGTATCAACAATCTCCTCGACCGCATTGCATCCGCTCAGGTTGCCGCTCAGGATGACATCGCCATTGATATCGGGGATGCCGGCGGCACCGGGGCCCGGGCCCGGCTGCGCATCGTCCACCTCATCCAGCAGGGTCTCAAGGCCAGAGCATTGGTCCAGTTGCGGGTTGTCGGTGACCCAGAGATCTGCGTCCAGGCTGACCAAGGCCGCGAGACCATCGAGATTCTCCAATGATGCATTGTTGTAGATCTCTACTGCAGAATACGCATTACCGATCGTGGTCACGCCTGATAGATTGTCCACATTGGTAATCAATGGATTGGACCGGATTCGCAGGCCTTCCAGGGACGTGATCCCCGACACTCCCTCCAGGCTACCGAGGACCGGGTTTCCCGTGATTTCCAGCCACCCGCTGAAACCGCTCACACCGGAGAGGCCGGCGATGCTGGTCAGCATATCGTTATGGTCTATGCCTATAGAGGAACCGACGGATTCCAACGCGGTTAAATCGTCCAGGGTCGCGAGGGATCCATTATTTCTTATCGCTAGCGATGCGGTGATATTGGTCAAGTTTGATAATCCGGACAGATCACTCAGGTTGTCATTTCCCATCAGGAAGAGGGCGCCCCCGGTCAGATTGGTTACGCCTTCAAGGCCGGTGACATTGGTGAGCGATGTATTGCCATGGAGGATCAATGGGCCACTCACGGACCCGAGGTTGGATAAACCGCTGATGCTGGTCAGGGCCTGGTTACTGTTGATCTCGATCCAATAGACGCTAGCCAGCCCGGAAAGGCCGTCGAGGTTGATTAGCGAGGGGTTGTTCTGGATCAGAATCTTGCTGTTGATTATTCCCGTGGTGATCGCGGACAGGGGAGCCAGGTCAGTGATGTCCCCGCCGGATACGGTCAGCACGCCGACAATGGTGTCGCAGGGCCCATGGTTGGCCTGGAAGCCGTCCACCTCCGACTGCGAGGACAGGGTGATCGAATCCGGGGTGCAGTTCACCGCCAGTAGCGGTGTGGAAACCATTGCCAGGCAGATCAATCCCAGCAGCTTCGCCTTGAATGCACCGCCGTTATCAGGGGAGCTCAAGCGTTCGGTGGCGACTCTCATGGCCGCCGCGGTTGAATTGCAGGTCATGCGTCTCATCGAATGAATGGCCGCTCGGAAAGCTCGGAATCCCGGCACCAGTTACCAGTTGATCTGACCGGTGATTCCGCCCGATTCCCAGATAACGGTCATGGACTCGTAAGTCAGGCTGATGGTCTCGCGAAAGGGCGTATTGACATCTTCGGCCTGGGACGAATGGCCGGGAAGGATGCCCACGATGTAGGCGTTTTCGAGAACGATCGTGACGTGGTTTTCTTCTCCCCCTGCTTGAGTTGGCCGGAAAAACTGCAGTGTCACGCTGAGCAGTTTCTCGCTGTTCTTGAATGCAGTTAGCAATAGCGGACTCGCTTTATCGACATCTTTCAACAGCCTGATCGGCCGGTGCTGCTGATCGGTGCCCGGCAGGCCTGTCGCGGGGTCGTAGTCGGCACTGACGCTGCTGCCGAAGGCCTTGATCACAATCTTGCCCTCATGGGGAGGGATGGCGGAATCGGTCTTAAACTCACCCTGGGTTTCTCCGATGATGACAGCGTAGGCATCCAGCGCGGCGTCGGCAGGTGTGGGCATCAGTACGGCGGCCCACGCGCAAAGCCCCAGGGTAACGGCGGTGATGGATCTGAATTGGGCACGAGGGTTCACAGGCTGCTCCTCTGGGTTGAAGATTGGAAGAGGCCGTCATCGGGACTGGAATCGGTCGGTTGTGCATCGCTGCAGCCGGCCGTGTCGTACCAGTGCGATCCCGATTTACTGGGCGCTTGATAACTCAGAGCGCAGTTCGGCGATAAAACCGCCAGTCAGCGAGAAGTTTTGATGGCGGCGTCGATCAGAGGCGGCAGGCGCTGCGGTAGTTTGGGGCCACCGTCAGTCCGGCCAGCTCGGCTTGGGCCTCGGCCAGCAGGACGGCGCCCTCGGCACCGGCACCCTGATCTTCCAAGGCCAGTGCAACAAGGCATTTGCTCACACCGATGGCATACGTTTGCGAACCCGATGTCTCAAGCAGTTCGAGTGCCTCCCGGGCTGCTTGCTCGGCCGCGGACGGGTTGCCGGTTTGAAGGTGGGCATAAGCGATGGAAATCAGCGGGTAGGCCGTCGTGAAATGGCCGGGGAGCGTTGTGCTGAAGATCTCGTAGGCTTGCCTGTGCAGGGGAATGGCTTCGTTAAAGCGGCCCTGACGTCCGATTACGGTCCCCAGGTTCTGGTATTGGCCGGCGATAGTGCGGTGATCGCGGCCGTATTTTTGCTCAGACAGCCCCAGTAGTTCGGCAAACACCTGTTCGGCGCCTTCCAGGTCCCCTTTTCTGATAAGCAGCACGCCAAGGTTGTTGAGAGCAGTCAGTGTCGCACCGTGCTTGTGTCCGAGCCGGGCCTCGTAGATTTCCAGTGCGGCTCGGAAGGAAGTCTCCGAGCTTTCGAACTCCTGCCGAGTCGACGCGTTCGTGCCTGCCTGTGCATGAATCAGGGCCATCGACAGGCTCTGGTCCCCAAAAAACTCGCTTGCCAGTGTTCTGGCCTCCTCCAGCAGCGCCTCCGCCTCAGCCGGGGCGGTCTGAATGCGCAATCCTGAAAGCGCCACGAGGGCATTGATCAGTGGCCGGGAGTTCTCTGCGGGTGCTTGTCGCAACTTTTCGACCCCAAGTTCGTACAGATGCTCTGCTTCACTGTAGTCGCCAAGGGCTGAACGCAGCGCGGCCATCCGAGCCTGGGATGCACCAACCTGCGGATGCGACTCCGGGTAGAGGCTCCGGGCGGTCGCCAGTTCTTCCTCCCGATAGCGCAACGCAACTTCATGCTCACCCACGATCAGGTAATGGGTCGCGAGAATTGCCAGGATATCGAGTACCTCGCGCGAAATGTCGCCATGGATCTGTCGCTCGATCGCCAGCGCTTCCTCGCCCAGTTCAATGGCCCGTTGATGCTGGTCCAGGCTCGCATAGACGCTGGCGATCGAACCCAGCAGTGATCCGCGCAACCGGGGGTCGTCGAAATCCCGGGACCGTAAGCGCGCCACCCCGAGATCGAGGGCCTCGATAACCGTGATCGAACTGCCGAGTTCGGGATCGGCCGGTGCGAACGGATCGGGGCTGCGCAACAGGTCGACCATGAAAGTTTCTGCAGCCTGCGCGCGCTGCTTTTCGAATTCCAGTTGCCGGTTGTAGAGCGTGATCGTGGTGAGGTAGCCGACTACAGCCAGGAAGCCGATCAGCATCACCGGCACCAGCCAGGGACGGCGTCTTGCCAGCTTGATGAATCGATAGCCCAGCGTGTCCGGCCGCGCGACGACCGGCCGGTGTTCCAGGAAGCGGCGCAAATCATCACGCATGTCCAGCGCAGAGCCGTAACGCCGTGCCGGCTCACCATGCAAGGCCTTGCAGATGATGGCGTCGAGATCGCCGGCTACTTCGCGCTGCTGCTTGCGCTCGATCATCGCCTTGCTGGGCGGGACGGGACCGGCATCGTCGGCCCGGCGGGGTCGGTCGAACGGCCGCTTGCCGGTGATCAGTTCGTAGGCCACCAGGCCCACCTGGTAAATATCCGAGGCTGTCGTGACCTGCTCGCCTGCGAACTGCTCCGGACTGCCGTATCCGGGCGTGAGCAGCGCAACGCCGGTGCGTGTCAGAGTAGTGGCATCGGGCAATGCATCCGGGTCGATCAGCTTGGAAATGCCGAAGTCGAGCAGTGACACGTGGCCGTCGGCGGTGACCAGGATGTTCGAGGGCTTGATGTCACGGTGGACGACCAGATGTCTGTGCGCATGGTCGAGCGCATCGAGCACCTGCATCAGTAGCCTGATCCGCGTGCGGATGTCGATGCCGTTGTATTCACAATAATGCGTGATCGGTACGCCATCGACGTATTCCAGCACCAGGTAGGGCCGGCCGTCGGCGAGCGCACCACCGTCGAGAATCCGGGCGATCGAGGGATGTTCGAGATTGGACAGGATCTGCCGCTCGGCCCGGAACCGGGCCACCACGTCATCGGTATCGAGGCCGCGACGCAGTACCTTGAAGGCGGCCTTCTGGTCGAAGGCGCCGTCCTCCCGGTGGGCCAGGTAGACGGTTGCCAGCCCGCCGCGCGCCAGGCGCTGGACCAGTCGCCACTCATTGACCCGTTGCCCGGACAGGTCCTCGCCAGCGATCCCATCCTCGGTGATGACTTCCCGCCAAAGGGCTTCCCGCGCCGTGGCGAACGGGCCGGAGAGTTCGTCGTCCGGCGTATCGGATGCAGCAAGCAGTTCCAGTACGCGT
Organism: Wenzhouxiangella sp. XN201; assembly: GCF_011008905.1. Lineage (NCBI taxonomy): Bacteria > Pseudomonadati > Pseudomonadota > Gammaproteobacteria > Chromatiales > Wenzhouxiangellaceae > Wenzhouxiangella > Wenzhouxiangella sp. XN201. Next base: position 10,090 of record NZ_JAAIVI010000019.1, on the reverse strand, counting down.
CGTTCGAGCTCGGGGTCTCCCTTACAGCGGCCCCTGACGAACCGGTCGCGTTCCCGGCGGGGCATTGCGAGCGCCTCGCTGAAGATCTCGTCGACGACCCTGTCTGTCGCCTTGTTCAACGCTCATCCTGTTCCATCATGTTCAACAGGTAACCCTTGGCGCGTTGCCAGTCCCGCTCTACCGTGCGCACCGACATGTCGAGCGCCTCGGCAGTTTCGTGCACGTTCAGGCCCGCAAAGCAGCGGCACTCGATGATGCTTTCGAGGCGTGGATCGATCTCGGCGATATCCCTCAAAGCGTGATCAAGCGACAACACCGCCAGGGTGTTGGCTTCGGTCGCAATACGCTCTTCCTGCAGGGGCAGCGCGGCCTGTCCGGCGCCACGCTTGTCCGCCTTCTTTTTTCGCGCGTGATCGACCAGCAGGTGGCGCATGACAGTGGATGCCGCCCGCAGAAAGTGCTTCCTGTTCTTCCATTTGCCGTCGCCGGAAGCCATCCGCAAGTAAGCTTCGTGGACGATTGCCGTGGTGTTCAGGGTATGCCCGGGGCTCTCCTGGGCCAACTGGAAATGCGCCAGCCGCTTGAGTTCGGGATACATCGCGGAGGTGAGGTGGGCAAGCGCGTCAGGCTCGCCGCGCTCGACTGCCTGAAGCAGTTCGGAAAGATCGGGCCTTTCGTCGGAGGTGGTTTCGGACATGACCGCTCAACCCTGCACATTCCCTCACGATCCAGGAGGGACGAACACCGGTCGCGGTGGATTGCAGAGCCGCGGTAACTGCCCGAGGTCACGTCTCTCGCAAATCATTATGGCACGCCCGGAGGGACTCGAACCCCCAACCGCCAGGTTCGAAGCCTGGTGCTCTATCCAATTGAGCTACGGGCGCGTCAATGCTCATGCTATCGAACGGCCGGCGCGATTGCCATGGCGGGGATCATTCGGGCCGTTCCATCCGCACCAGCCTGAGTTCCAGGCGCTTGACCTCGCGCAGCACGCGGTTGGCCTCGAAGTGAGCGCCCATGAAGCCTCGCAGGAAGGTCGACAGCTGCACCAGGATCACGGTCACGATGCCCCAGCGCAGTACGGACATCAGTTCGTCGCCGGTGAAAGCCTGCACCAGGGCATAGATCGCGCCCAGGAAGAAAACCAGCTGAACGATGCCCACGAACCACATCACCCAGCCCAGTTGCCCCCGGAACAGCGCCATGGCCTGCTTGAAGTAACCGGGTTCGGTGCTGTAGTGCTCCAGCAGGGCCTCGTCCTCTTTCGAGAGAGATTCATTGATCAGGTCGTCGATGTTGCTCATGTTGTTTCTCCTTGCAGTCGGGCACGCAGTTCGTGGCCCTTCAACTGGATAATTGCGGGTTCAGCGTTCCTGTGGCGCTCCGCAGCAAGACGCCGTGCGCAGTCAATGGCCGTAGCCCTTGGCAAGCACGGGAACGCCGCTGCGGAGCGCCACAGGAACGCCCTATGGGTTGGCCTGTCAGCGTCCATGGCGGCGTTGCGGCTCTTGTAAAGGGCTAAGGCCATTCACTGCAAGCCGCGTCTTGCCCTGAACGCTGACAGACCAACTGAATCCGTAATTATCCAGTTGAAGGGCCACCAGTTGCGCGCGTGCATGAGTCGGGTCTTGACGGTGCCGGGGGCGATTTCGAGTGCCACGGCGATTTCGGCGATGCGCAGACCTTCCTGGTAGAACAGGCCCAGCGCTGCGCGTTGTTCGGCCGGCAGTTCGGCCATGGCCCGGCGTACGATGTCGAGCTCGGCGCGGGTTTCGTGGCCAGCCTGGTTGTCGCCTTCCGGGCGGTCTTCGCGGGCCAGCGCCGCACTGCCGGCGCGGCGCTTCTGACGACCGCCAATGGCGCGGGCGCAACGCCGGGTGACGATGCGGAATGCCCAGGCGGGAAAGGCGGCCGCGTCGTCGAGCCCGCCGATGCCGCGAATGATCTCGGTCCAGGCCTCCTGCGTGACTTCGGCGGCCAGTTCGGCTTCGCCGCTCACGCGGTGGGCATGGGCCAGCAGCTTGCGGTGCCAGCGGCCGGCCAGCTTGCCGAGCGCATCGCGGTCGCCGGTGCGTGCGGCGGCGGCCAGGTAGGCGTCGAGTGCTTTTTCCTTTTCGGTTCGCAAAGTCGTTCCCGCATGGTTTCTTCGTTCTTGCCCTAACAGTGCGCCCATTGCCATAAACGGTTCAATCATTCGGTGTTATCTTTTGCTTGGGCTGACGGAAATCGAGCATGGAGCGATGCAGACATGAAACGTGAAGAACTGGTCGACGCGATGTTCAGGGAAGTCGACACCAACGGTGATGGTGTGCTCTCGCGCGGTGAATTCGTCGAGCTGGTGCGTTGCCTGACCGGCGAACACGGTGTGGGCGTGAGTTCGAAGATCTTCGACGAATTCGACGCGGATCACGACGGTGCGATTTCGCGGGACGAGGCGTTGGAGATGATCATCCAGTATGCGTTGTAGGACCTTCGAATGACGCACCGAGAGCGCCCCTGACGGCGTCCGGCGGTACTCGAAATCCTCATGTACATCTAAGTACTCTGCGGTTTCTGCGCTCCGGCGGCCACCGTCAGTCGCGCTCTCGGCACGCCCTTCGAAGGTCCTAGCCAAGTTTCCTAGCTGACAGCAATTGTTGATGTTGTCAGGGGACGGTGGGGAGTGGCCAATGAAACGCATTGTCATCTGCTGCGACGGCACCTGGAGTTCGGCTGATCGGCAGCGTGACGGTGAGCGCGCGCCGACCCATATTCCGCGTCTTGCTGAAGCGGTGGCCCAGGCGGATTCACCCGCGGTCGAGCAGCGCGTCTACTACGGTCCCGGGGTTGGCAGCGAAGGCAACTGGCTGTATCGCTGGTTTGCCGGGGCCACCGGCTGGGGCCTGTCGGACAACCTCAAGGACGCCTATCGCTTCGTCGCCCAACACTACGCGCCCGGCGATGAGCTCTACCTCTTCGGTTACAGTCGCGGCGCCTTCACGGTACGCAGCCTGGCCGGCATGGTCCACAACGCCGGCGTGCTCCGGGGAGAGTTCGCTGACCGTGTCGACGCGGCCTTCGACCTTTACAAGTCACGCTCGCCGCTCAAGCGTCCCGATGCCGCCGAGGCCGTCCGCTTTCGCCAGCGCTTCGCCTGGGCGGACCGTACGCCCATCCGGTTCATCGGCGTGTGGGATACCGTCGGTGCACTGGGCAACCCCCTGATGCTGCACAGCAGCCCGCTGAGCCGCCGTGTGCAGTTCCACGATACCCGGCTCGGGCCGACCGTACGCTGCGCCTATCACGCCCTGGCCATCGACGAGCAGCGCCGGCACTTCAAGGCCACGCGCTGGCGGCGTCATCCCGACGCCCGCCACCAGACCATGGAACAGCGCTGGTTCGTCGGCGCGCATGCCGATGTCGGCGGCGGCAGTCGCCACGAAGGGCTTTCCGACCTGACCTTCGACTGGATGGTCCGGCAGGCCCGCCGGTGCGGCCTGGCCATCGACCAGGTCGCCACGGCACCCGATGTCTTCCAGGGCCCCGCCCGCAGCCGCCGCGGCCTGTTCCGGCTGATTCCGCCCTGGCACCGGCCGATTGCCGAGGACGCCGATGCGCACAGCGGCGAGATCGTGGATGGATCGGCCATTACGCGGCTCGAGGAGGATCCGGACTACCGGCCACCCGGGCTGGTCGCCTGGCGTCTTCACCGGGAACCTGAGTGAACAGCCGTGTTCCCAGTGGTGGCACACTGTAGATCGACTTCCCGACTGAGGCCCAATGAGCGACACCGACACCCGAGCGGAGCGATCCGCGCCCAACGCCTTCGGCATTCGGCTCGACACCGCACTGGCCGCGGTCATCGTGCTGGCCCTGGCCGTGCTCGCCCTGCAGCGCAGCGAACCCGAAGCCCTGCCCGATTTCTCGACCATCGATACGGTCGATTCACGCAAATCGGCCTTCTTCGAATTTCTTGCGCCGATCGTGATCGAGGAGAACGAGCGCGTGCGGCTTCGACGCGAGCGCCTGCTCGAGCTGGCCCCGAAGGTTCGGGATGACGAACGGCTGCCGGTCCGCGATCGCCGCTGGATCGCGCGCCTGGCCGAACGCCACGAACTGGAATGGCCCGGCGAGTCGCGTACGGATACCTTCGAGCGCCTGGTCAATCGAGTCGACATCGTGCCGGTGCCGCTGGCTCTGGTACAGGCTGCCACCGAGTCGGGCTGGGGTCGCTCGCGCTTCGCCCGCGAGGGCAACAACCTGTTCGGTCAGTGGTGTTACACACCCGGCTGCGGCCTCGTGCCGGCACAGCGTACGACCGGTGCTGCGCACGAAGTTGCCGCATTCGAGTCGGTGCGCGAGTCGGTTCGTCGCTACATCAACAACCTCAACACGCACCCGTCCTACCAGCCGCTGCGCGCCATCCGCGCCGAACTGCGCCGGCAGGGCCGGATGCCGCACGCCCTGGCCCTGGCTGACGGCCTGATTCGCTACTCCGAGCGGCGCCAGGCCTACGTCGAGGAGATCAAGCAGGTCATTCGGACCAATCGATTGCTGATCGAAGACGTTGTGCCCAACACCCAGTCTCATGACGGCGAGAGCGAGGGCTGAGCGATGTTCCCGCGACTGTTTCTCACGGCTTTGCTGGCACTGGCCCAAACGGCCTGCGCCAACGATCAGGGTCGTGATCACGGCGTCGTGCTGCTCTACCATCACGTCAGCGCGGACACACCGGCGGTGACCAGTGTGACGCCGGCGCGTTTCGAAGCGCACCTTCAATGGCTCGACGAACAGGGTTTCGAAGTCTGGCCGCTGGCGCGTCTGCTCAGGGCAAGCATCGACGGCGACGAGTCCGTGCCGGAGAATGTTGTCGCAATCACCTTCGACGACGCTTATGAGTCGGTGCATGCCGAAGCCTGGCCGCGGCTGAAGGCGCGCGGCTGGCCGTTTACCGTATTCGTCAATACCGATGCGGTCGATGCCGGCCACCAGCCGTACATGAATTGGGATCAGTTGCGCGAACTGGCCGCGGCCGGTGCGGCGATCGAGAATCACTCGGCCACTCATGCCCACCTGATTGCGCGCGAGGGACGTGAATCCCGGTCGGACTGGCGCGAGCGCGTGCGTGCCGATATCTCAACGGCACGCGAACGCATTACCGAGGAAACCGGCAAGACACCGACGCTGTTCGCCTATCCCTACGGCGAGGACTCGCAGGCACTGGCCGAGATCGTGGACGAACACAATGAGTTCGGGCTCGCCCAGCGATCCGGGGCCGTAGGGCCGCGAACCGACCGCTTGTCGGTGCCGCGCTTCCCCATGGCCAGCGGTTTTGACGGCATGGAACGATTCGCCCTGGCGGTCAACGCGCGCCCACTGCCGGTGACCGAATCCGAACCCGCCCCGCCCGGGGACGGTGTGCGCAGCCCGGTCGAGTCGCTGCGGCTCGAACTGGCCGAAGGCGACTATCGGCACGGCCAGATCGGCTGTTTCTCCGGTGGCGGCCAGCAGCTGGAAATCGACCTGGAAGCAGGCCCGCCGCATGTGCTCCAGATCGAGATCGGCGGCGCCGGCTCCACCGGCCGTAACAAGATCAACTGCACCGCGCCGGCCACCGACGGCAGCGGCGACTATTTCTGGTATTCCTTCCAGTGGGTACAGGATGCAGTGCGTGACTGATCAGCGCTTCTTGCCCACAGCGATGAGGCACTGATGGAAATTCTGCTTGTCGTTGTTGCCGCGCCGCTCGTCTGGTGGCTGTGGGGGGTCTGGCGCCGTCGTCGTCGAAGGCGCATCGCCGAAACGCCCTTGCCGCCCGATTGGCAGAAGATTCTTGAGCGCAATGTGCCGCTCTACCGCGGCCTGCCCGACGACCTCAAGCAGGAACTTCACGGGCATATCCAGCTGTTCCTCCACGACAAGACCTTCGAGGGTTTCCAGGGCCTGGAGGTGACCGACGAGATGCGCGTGACCATCGCCGGCAACGCCTGCATCCTGCTGCTCAATCGGCCGCACGACCAGTATTCCAACTTCTCGACGATCTATCTCTACCCCAGCACTTTCGTGTCAGAGCACACCAGCTATGACGGCCTGGTGCAGTCGGTCGGCCACTCGGCGCGGCTGGGCGAGTCCTGGCATCGGGGGCCGATGGTGCTGTCCTGGGATTCGGCCCTGGCGGGCAGCCGTGACATTGCCGATGGCCACAACGTGATCCTGCACGAGTTCGCCCACAAGCTCGACGGGGCCGACGGCGCGGTCGACGGTGCGCCGATTCTCCACCAGCGCTCGCAATATCTCAGCTGGGCACGCGTGATGCGGCGCGAGTTCGAACAGCTCCAACGCCAGGCCAGTGCCGGAACGCAATGCCTGCTCGACAATTACGGCGCCACCGCGCCGGAAGAGTTTTTTGCGGTACTGGTCGAGACCTTCTACGAAAAACCCGAGCAGCTCAAACGCGAGCATCCGGCGCTGTACGAGGAAATGCAGCAGTGTTTCCGGGTCGATCCGATTGCCTGGCACGAGGCGATTCGCGATCGATGAATTCCTGTCGTCCCGGCCCCCGAGCCGGGACCTCGCACCGGGTCTCATCGTATCTCGCACCGGGTCTCATCGTATGATGAGCAGGTTCGCGGGACCATTCTCAAAAAGGATTGCTGATGAAACGCTTCGTCTTTGCCCTGCTTCTCGCCGGCCTGCTGCCGCTTCAGGCCCTGGCCGAACCCTTCACGCTCGATGACCTGTTCGCCATGGAATGGGTGTCTGATCCGCAGATTGCACCCGATGGCGAGGAAGTGGTCTACGTGCGCAATTTCGCCGACCGCCAGGCCGATCGCTGGCGTTCGAATCTGTGGCGCATCGATGCCGACGGCCAGGGGCACCGTCCACTTACCTCCGGCATGCAGCGCGACCTGTCACCGCAGATCTCGCCCGACGGTGGGCGCGTCGCCTTCGTGCGTGCCGATGAGAACGGGGCGCAACTGCGGGTGTTGTGGCTGGCGTCGGGCCGTTCGACCCAGCTTTCGCAGTTGCCGGCCGCGCCTTCGGGCATCGCCTGGTCGCCGGACGGCCGCTACCTGGCCTTCAGCATGCTGGTCGAGACACCCCAGGAACCGATGGCCAAGTTGCCGCGTAAGCCCGAGGGTGCCGACTGGGCCGAGCCGGCCAAAGTCATCGACCGGCTGCATTACCGCCAGGACGGCGCCGGCTATCTCAAGCCCGGCGACCGACACCTGTTCGTGATTGCTGCCGACGGCGGGGCGCCGCGACGGCTGACGGACGGCATGCATGACCACGGCAGCAATCCGGCCTGGACGCCGGACGGCGAGTCGCTGATCTTTTCAGCCAACCTGGACGATGACGCCGAGAACGAGCCGGTACGCTCCCACCTTCATCGCCTCGACATCGATTCAGGCGAAATCGAACGCTTGACCGACGGCGAGGTCAGCCACGGTTCGCCGACGGTCTCTCCCAACGGTCGCTATATCGCGTTCACGGGATTCGACGACCGGCGCATGAGTTACCACATGTCGCGCCTGTACCTGTTCGATCTCGAATCAGGTGAGTACCGGCAACTGTTGTCCGATCTGGACCGGCCGATCGCCCAGCCTGTCTGGGACCGGCGATCGCGCGGCATCTATTTTCGCTACACCAGCGAGGGCGTGACCCGGCTGGGGCATGTCGAGATCAACGGCGACATGCGTCAGCTCGCCGCCGATGTGGGCGGGGTTTCGAACAGCCGGCCGTATGGATCCGGCACGTTCTCGGTCAGCGAGAACGGTCGTTATGCCTACCCGGTCACCGACGTGACGCACCCGGCCGACCTCGCTGTCGGTCGCAACGGCGAAAACCTGCGCCTGACCGACATCAACGGCGTGCTGTTTGCCGGACGCGATATTGCCGATGCCGAGGAACTCTGGGTGGAGTCGAGCTTTGACGACCAGCGTATCCAGGCCTGGCTGGTCAAGCCGGCCGACTTCGATCCCGCGAAGTCCTATCCCCTGATTCTGGAAATTCACGGCGGACCGTTCTCCGACTACGGTCCGCGCTTCGCCTCGGAGATGCAGCTCTATGCATCGGCCGGCTACCTGGTGCTCTACGTCAACCCGCGCGGCTCGACCAGTTACGGCGAGGAATTCGCCCAGTTGATTCACCACAACTATCCTTCCCAGGACCACGATGACCTGATGAGCGCGGTCGATGCCGTGGCCTCGCGCGAGTATGTCGATGCCGATCGGCTCTTCATCACCGGCGGCAGCGGCGGTGGCGTGCTCACGGCCTGGGCGATCAGCATGACCGACCGCTTCCGTGCCGCGGTCGTCGCCAAGCCGGTGATCAACTGGTACAGCTTCGCGCTGTATGCCGACGCCTCGGCGTTCTTCTCCAAGTACTGGTTCCCGGCCATGCCCTGGGAAGACCCCGACCATTACCTGGCACGCTCTCCGATTTCTCGCGTGGGCGAGGTCGACACCCCGACCATGCTGCTCACCGGGGAAGCCGACCACCGCACGCCCATGCCCGAATCCGAGCAGTACTACCAGGCGCTCAAGCTCAGGGGCGTGCCGGCCGCCCTGGTGCGCATTCCCGACAGCTCGCACAGCCTGAGTAATCGGCCAACGCAGTTGATGAGTAAGGTGGCGCATATTTTGGCTTGGTTTGAGAAGTATGACGAGGGGTGACGGGGGCTGACGCCACGGGGGTGGTTGTTGCCACTGGGCGCAGTGGCGGCTTCGACAAGTCAAAGGCGGTTTCGCCCGGCTTGCTTCGCAAGCGCTGGATTGGCTGACGCCACTTGTCGCCGTGGTGGCCTCGACAAGTCAACTTCTGTTTCGCCCGCCTGCTTCGCAGGCTGATGGCGAGTAACTTTTGTCAGTCGCGACAAAAGTCACCAAAAACGCTCTTAGAAGACGCGGTTGTGCCGCAGGACCAGAAGGCTCCAGGGCTTAACGGAGATACCGCTTCTGCCTTCGCGATGGCTCGGTCGTGAAACATGGTGTTTTCGATAAAGCCCTGGCGTAGTCCGCACCCAGACAGCACGACCTCGATCGGGGTCGGCTTCGGTTAAGGGTGGGACAGAAACTGGAGGTTGGGACGTCATTCGGAGTCGTAGTGCCAGACGCGGGCTGCGCCAGGCGTATTCGCAAGCCAACCTGGCGGCACCTCCAGAAGTCACGTTGTTACTTTCCTCACACCACCTCCACAACACCTTCATGTTTGCTTGATCAAACGTTGATGGGGCTCGCGCATGATGCGCCCATCGCCACAACGGCGAGCCCCAACCAACGGAGATTAAGCATGAATATTCAAAACGCACTTAAGTTCGTAACGGCCGGATTGTTCCTGGCCGCCACCACGGCCGTCGTCGCCGACCATCACGGCGGTGACAAGGACAAGGGCTATGGTGACAAGAAGAACATCGTCGAGACGGCCCAGTCGGCCGGTCAGTTCAATACCCTGGTCACGGCAATCGAGGCCGCCGGCCTGGTCGAGACCCTGTCCGGCGAAGGGCCATTCACCGTGTTCGCCCCGACCGACGAGGCCTTCGCCAAGATTCCCGAAGCCGACCTCAATGCCCTGATCCAGGACACCGACGCCCTGACCAGCGTGCTGACCTATCACGTGGTCGCCGGCAAAGTCATGGCCAAGGACGTCGTCGGCCTTTCCTCAGCCGAAACCGTGCAGGGCTCGAGCGTTGATATCAGCGTCGACGGGGAAACCGTCATGATCGACGGCGCCAAGGTCATCAAGACCGATATCAAGGCTTCCAATGGTGTCATTCACGTGATTGATGCGGTGATCATGCCGTAAGGTTTGATTGTTCTGACCAGCCAATACTGGCGCCCGCTTCGGCGGGCGCTTTTTTTTTGACTGACTTTAGTTGGGATGTGGTTTCCGCCAGGTTGGCGGGCCTCGACAAGTCGAAGGCGATTGCGCCCGCCTGCTACGCAGGCTGATGGCGGGTGGTTTGTGAATTTCGCTGCCGCTGGGTTGTGTGATTGCTACCGCTAGGTTGGCCGGCTTCGACAAGTCAAAGGCGATTTCGCCCGCCTGCTTCGCAGGCTGATGGCGAGTAACTTTTGTCAGTCGCGACAAAAGTCACCAAAAACGCTCTTAG
>NZ_JAAIVI010000018.1 GCF_011008905.1 Wenzhouxiangella sp. XN201 | reverse complement strand
CCGGGAGGAAAAACCCAAGCAGTGTGGTGATTCCGAGCAAATTCATGGTGAGAGCTGGAGTAATCCAATCACCGGCGACTTCCCCGATGTAGCTGGCGATCTCTAGAAATAGATAGATGCTTGATCCGGCTAGTATTGGCTTCAACGATTTCATGTGTTTCGTGTCACTTAACTGGTAACTAGGATTTGAAAACGGTTATTAGTGACTAATCGGGCGGAATCGCCGTTTAGTTTGTGGCACGACGCCCTTCCCTCTGCAACTGTCTGATTTGACGCGGGTTCGTTCGGTGAACCTGCGTTGCTAGGGATCAATTCGTACATATAGTTGCGAAATTTCCTACCTTTGGGTGCGGCGATCTGCTGCTGTGTTTTGCCCTCGTGTGGCGTCCAATATGCCACGAGCTTTTGTTCTGAGGCAAACATGGCCGAGAAGTTGCTGGACCAGATGCGGCGTGTAATGCGCACCGGGCATTACAGTTACCGAACCGAGGAGGCGTACGTACACTGGGTCAAGCGCTTCATCCGGTTTCACGGTTTGCGGCATCCGGAGGAAATGGGCAAGGCCGACATCGAGGCTTTTCTGTCACATTTGGCCATAGACCGAAACGTAGCACCTTCCACTCAGAATCTGGCGCTGAACGGTATTCTGTTTCTCTACCAGAAAGTTCTGGAGGTCGAGCTGCCGTGGCTGGATGACGTCGTCCGCGCACGGCGAAAAACAAATATGCCGGTGGTGCTGGATCGCTCGGAGATTCGTGTGATGCTGGCCGAGCTTGCCTCACCGCACGATCGGATTGTCGGTCTGCTTTACGGTTCGGGACTCCGTATATCCGAGGCACTGCGCCTGCGCATCAAGGACGTGGATTTTCGTCGTCGCGAAATCATCGTGCGCAACGGCAAGGGTGCGAAGGATCGGGTAACGGTGCTAGCCGATTCGTCGCTACCCGCCCTGAAGGTCCAGGTCGAAAAGGCTTTGGCCATTGCCGAGCTTGACCGCTACCGAAACCGCGGCGGCGTGCACCTGCCGCATGCTTTGGCACGCAAGTATCCCGACGCCCGCTTCGAGCCCGGCTGGCAGTGGGTGTTTCCGGCCCAGAGGCTTTCCAAGGATCCGCGCACCGGGCTTGTTCGTCGGCACCACCTGCTCAACCAGGCGGTGCAGCGGGCAGTCAAGCTGGCGGGCCGGCGTGCAGAGCTGTACAAGCCGGTCACCTGCCATGCCTTTCGCCACAGCTTTGCCACGCACTTGCTGGAATCGGGAGCGGATATTCGTACGGTGCAGCAGTTGCTGGGACATTCGGACGTTCGCACCACGATGATCTACACGCATGTGATCAACCGCGGGGCGATGGGGGCGCGCAGTCCTATGGATGGCATGTGAGCCGGCCGCAAGAGCACTCCCTCCGGTCATACGCTCTCCGCGCAGCGCGGATCAGCGAGATTCCTCCGCCGGACCCTGCTGATCGTCATTCAGGGTTAACTGCCACGAAACCCCAAAGCGATCCTGTAGCCAGCCAAATAGCGGGCTAAAGCCGTAATCATCCAAAGGCATGGCCACCTCTCCGCCTTCAGACAGAAGGTCGAATGCGCGCTTCAGCGCTTCGGCGTTGTCAAACTCCACAAAGAGCGAGGTGGCTGGAGTAAAGGTGAAGTCGTGCACCGGCGGACTGTCGAATATGATCAACTTGTGGCCGGCGAACTCTACATTCGCCAGCCGCAACTTGCCTTTCATGTCTCCGCTATCGTGAAGCTCCTTCTCGATCACTTTGAAATCCGGAAAGACTGATTCATAAAGTTCCATGGCTGGCTCTGCGGTGCCTTGAAACATCAAATGGGTCGACACCGATACCGCCATGAGCCCTCCCGACCATCCCATCAAGGCCAGGAATGCCAATGTCGCTGTGATTCTCATGCTTGCGTCTCCGTTTTAACGCTGCGCACATCGGCGCGAGCGAAGCGGGTGTCCGCCGCCGACAGGCGCGGATTGCCGTCCCGTGATAGGCAATGGGGCACGCACCCCGATGGATGCCGTCTAGCCGACCTGGAAAATCTGGATACGATTGCCGCAGGTGTCATCGAGGACAGCCAGTCTCGTCGGCCCCATGTCGGTCGGTTCCACACTGAAGGCCACACCCAGATCCTTCAGGCGGTCGTACTCGCCATCGACGTCATCAACCTGGAAAGCGGTCAGCGGTATGCCGGCCTCGTAAAGCGCCTTCTGGTAGTCGCGGGCGGGTGCAAAGCCCATGGGCTCGAGGACCAGCTCGGTTCCGTCCGGATCTTCCGGCGAGACGACGGTCAGCCATCGATGCTCGCCCATCGGGATATCGGTCTTCTTTCTGAAGCCGAGCTTTCCGGTGTAGAAGGCCAGGGCCTTGTCCTGATCGTCGATTAGAACGCTGTTCAGTCGGATTCGCATGGTGCGCTTCCTTGGGCTGTGGGCGACAGGATGATTGTCCATGCACGGCTGCGGGCCTGCCTATCGAAAATTGCTTTTCTATAGTTGGACGGCGCCTGGCCGGTTACCTGCCGAAACAACAAGGAAAACGAGTTGGGGCTCTTGTAGCCGACGGCCATGCAGGTGCTGGTGACCGTCCACCCCTCTTTCATGAGTTGCCGGGCATGGGCCATGCGGACATCGCGCAGATATTGATGCGGGGTGCGTCCGTAGTGCTGCCTGAAACAGCGGATGAAGTGGTGTTGCGACAGGCAGGCTTGATGGGCGATAGCGGCCAAATCGATGGGCTGGTGGTAGTGGCGATCGATGAAACGCCGGGCACGCATGATGCGCTGCGTAAGGTGTCGGGCTGGATAGCGCTCGACAGCCATGCGGCGAACGGTATTGGCATAGAAATCCATCGGCTTCGCCCAATCGATGACGGCTCCGGGCACGCTACCGCCATGGCCCGTGCAGCAGTCGCGTCCCCGGGGCCAGTCTAGCGGGAGGGGTCGACCGGTTCAAATTGGGCGGGGTGTGGGGGTGTGCTCAGTGTGCGAGATCCCGGCTCGGGGGCCGGGATGACGATTGTATCTGGTGCTGCGGGATCCCGGCCCTGGGGCCGTTATGACGAATCTTCAGGGGTGTGAGGTCCCGGATAATCGCTGTGCGATTTCCGGGACGACAGGGGCCACTACTCAGCCATCTTTTTGAGGACTTCGCTGGCGCAGGCGACGGTTTCGGTGATGTCGGCGGCGGTGTGGGCGCTGCTTACGAAACCGGCCTCGAAGGCCGACGGGGCCAGGTAGATGCCGCCCTTGAGCATTTCGGTGAAAAAGGTCTTGAACTGCTCGATGTTGCAGGCGGCGGCCTGTTCGAAATTGCTGACTTCCGCAGCGTCGGTAAAGAAGATCCCGAACATGCCGCCGACGGCCACGGTGGTCATGGAAACGCCGGCCTGGTCGGCGACCTGCTTGAAGCCGTCGGCCAGTTGCCGGGTGCGCGCCTCGAGTCTTTCGTAGAAGCCTTCTTCTTTCAGCAACTCCAGGTTGGCGATGCCGGCGGCCATGGCGACCGGGTTGCCGGACAGCGTTCCCGCCTGGTAGACGGGACCCTCGGGCGAGACCATCTTCATCAACTCGTATTTGCCGCCGAAGGCACCGACCGGCATGCCCGCGCCGATGACCTTGCCGAAGGTGGTCAGATCGGGCGTGACCCCGTAGCGGCCCTGGGCGCCGGCCGGGCCGACGCGAAAACCGGTCATGACTTCGTCGAAGATCAGCACCGCGCCCTGCTCGTCGCAGATCCGGCGCAGGCCTTCCAGGAAACCGGGCGCTGGCGGTACGCAATTCATGTTTCCGGCCACCGGCTCGACGATGATGCAGCCGATGTCATCCGGATACTCGTCGAACAGGGCACTGACGCTGTCGAGGTCGTTGTAGCGGGCGTTGAGCGTCAGTTCGGCCAGTGCGGCTGGAACGCCGGGTGAAGTCGGTACACCCAGGGTCTGGGCGCCGGATCCGGCCTTGACCAGGAAGCTGTCGCCGTGGCCGTGGTAGTTGCCCTCGAACTTGATGAAGCGGTCCTTGCCGGTGGCCGCACGCGCCACGCGCAGGGCCGACATGGTGGCCTCGGTGCCGGAATTGACCATGCGCAACCGATCCAGTGAGGGAATCATCTCGCACAGCATCTCGGCCATGGTGACCTCGCCCGCCGCCGGCGCACCGAAGCTCAGCCCCTTCGCTGCGGCCTGCTGCACCGCCTCAATGATGTGCGGATGGGCGTGGCCGCAGATCATCGGGCCCCAGGAGCCGACGTAGTCGATGTAGCGCTTGCCGTCGACATCGAACATGTAGGCGCCCTCGGCATGATCGAAGAAGATCGGCTCGCCGCCGACGGCGGCAAAGGCGCGCACGGGCGAGTTGACGCCGCCGGGAATGCGGGCGCGGGCACGGTCGAAAAGGTCGTGACTGACGGTCATGGTTCGATCAGCTCCTGGTAGTCGCGGGCACGTTGGGTGATGTCTTCGGCTTCAAACAGATCGCTGATGACGGCCACCCAGCGTGCGCCGGCTTCGAATACTTGTGCGGCGTTGGCCAGGGTGATACCGCCGATGGCCGCAATCGGCTTTTCGAAGGCGGCCGCGCGGGTGATGACATCGAGCGAACAGTGTACGGCATCGGGCTTGGTGGGCGAGGCAAAGACACTGCCGAAAGCCAGGTAGTCGGCGCCGGCTTCGGCCAGGCGCCGGGCGCGCTCGAGATCGTTGTAACAGCTCGCACCGATCAGGGCGTTCGGACCAAGCGCTTTGCGGGCTAGGGCGATGTCATCGTCGTCGCGGCCGAGGTGTACGCCGTCGGCGCCGATGCGCGCGGCGAGTGCCACATCGTCGTTGATGATCAGCCACGTGCCGTGCCGACGGCAACGCTCGAGCAGCTCAAGGGCGATGCCTTCGTCGGGCCGCGGCTTGGCGCGGTACTGCACCAGCGAGACACCGCCGGCCAGGGCCTGCTCGACGGCAGCGAGCAGTTTCCCGGGCGGCCAGCCGTCGGGCGTGATGGCGTACAGGCCCGAACCGGGCACGTGGGCGGACTCGATCATTTAAAATGGGCAGTTCATCTCGAAGACGGAAATTCTAACCGGTGAGCGAAGAGCAGCCCTACAAGACCTGGATGTGCATTGTCTGCGGATTGATTTACGACGAGGCCGAAGGCTGGCCGGACGACGGCATTCCGCCCGGCACCCGCTGGGAAGATGTGCCCGAGGACTGGGTCTGCCCGGATTGCGGGGCCGGGAAGGAAGACTTCGAAATGGTGGAGATGTAGGACAGGTGCGAGATCCCGGATAACCGCTGTGCGGTTTCCGGGATGACCGGGGGTCAGTTTCCGCTCGTCTCCAGAATCCCCGATTCCCATCGGCCGTCGGGCCAGAGCCGGAACCAGCGCGCGGACGGGCCGAGGTCGCTGGGCGTGAACTTTGGCGCATCGCGCTCGCCGTTGGCCGCGCTCGACGGGGCCGACAGGCAGGCAATGCCGTTCTTTTCTCCTTCGTAAACCTGGTGCACATGGCCGAAGGCCACGGCCCGGACCGGCTTGTCGGCCAGGCGCTTCCAGAAGGGCTCGGGCTCGATCAAGGGATATTTGTCGATCCAGGGGGCACCCACCGGTAGCGGTTGATGGTGGACGAACACCATCGCCGGCATGCCTGGCTCGAGTTCGTCCAGCGGCGCCAGCCGTTCTTCGTCGAGCTCGCCTTCGGGCCGATTGGGCCAGGCCGAATCCAGCAGGGCGAGCTGCCAGTCACCGAGAGTCAGGATCGGCCCGGCATCGAAACCGAGTTCGTCGAACACATCAGCCATGGTCGCTCGCTCGTCGTGATTACCGGGCAGCCAGGCGATCACCGGCGCCAGGTCGCGCACGAACCCCCCCATGCGCCAGTACGACTCCGGCGAGGCGTCTTCGGAAACATCACCGGAGAGCACGATCGCTTCCGGCGCCAGCTCGCGGATGGCCGGGCGCAGGCTGGCCAGGTTGGCATCGGCCGACTGGCCGCGGTAGAGGGCCTGCGGGTCGGCCGACAGGTGACTGTCGGACAGTTGCAGCAGCGTGACAGGCTGCTTGGCGGTGGCGGGAAGCGATGTCATGGGCGAAAGGATACCGTGCCGGTTCTCTCCCGTGGGCGCGGCCGCCGGGCCGTGAAGCCTATTCGGGGCGGTCGGCTTCTTCGCTCGGCCTGTCGGCCTTCTTGCGCTCGCGGAATGAACCGACGATGACCGTGGCGACCAGCATGATCAGCTCGTCAATGAAGGGAATCGGGTCGGGAAAAAAGATGTTGGCGCCGAAAAGCGCCGCCAGGATCAGGAACAGGGTCGGAAAACGCCGCCGCTCGAGAAAGCGCTGGATGGGGCCGAAAAGTTTCCTGAAGATCCACATGCTGGGGACGCCTGTTTACCGACCATCAGCTTATCACTCCGACACCACACCTCTGTCATCCCGGAAACCGCGCAGCGGTTATCCGGGATCTCGCACCTACCCGGTGCCAGGCAGTTGGGCCCTGCAGGTTCAGACGTGCGAGGCCCCGGATATCGGCTGGCGCCGATTCCGGGGCGACAGGAAGTTGGTTACGGCGGGGGAGCTAGCTGTGCAATATTGCCCACTTCAATGCGGTCACCGGGCTCCAGGCCCAGTTCGGCGGCGCGGCCAGCGTTGATTTCGAGCACGTACTGTGCCGGCCCGGCGCTGGGATAGTTGGGGCATCGGCCGCTGCGTGAACGACATGGCGGGGTGTCGGCGCTGATGTTGACCACACGCAGGTCGCGATCGAGATAGATGATGTCGAGCGGAATACGCGTGTTCTTCATCCAGAACGAGCGCGGCCGCTGGTCCGGAAAGATGAAAAACATGCCCCGATCGTCGGCCATCTCGTCGCGAAACATCAGGCCCTGCGCGCGAGTAGCCTCATCGGCGGCAATCTCGACGATAAAGCGCTCGCCCGCGACCTCGACATACGGCTCACCGGCTTTGCAGGCTGCAAGAACCAGCATTGCCATCACCGGGACCGTCAGCTTGATCAGGCTATTGGCCATGGTCTGACATCATAGCCTCTTCAGACTGCGACGTAAGCTGATCGACACCCCTTCAGTCGCCCAAATGCGCTTCCAGCCACTGCTGCTGCTCCCACAGCATGTGCAACAGGGAAGCGCGAGCGCGGTAGCCGTGGCTTTCGTGCGGCAACATCACCAGCCGCGCCATTCCGCCCAGCCCCTTGAGCGCGTCGAACAGGCGCTCGGACTGCATCGGGTAGGTGCCGGAGTTGTTGTCTTCAGTGCCGTGGATCATCAGGATCGGCTCGTCAATCTTCTCGGCGTGGAAGAACGGCGAAACCGTGGCGTAGACGTCCTGCGCCTCCCAGAAATCGCGCTCCTCGCCCTGGAAGCCGAAGGGCGTGAGCGAGCGATTGTAGGCCCCCGAGCGTGCAATGCCGGCGGCGAACAGATCCGAATGGGCAAGCAGGTTGGCGACCATGAACGCCCCGTAGGAATGACCACCGATGACGACCTGGCCGGGCTCCGCGACGCCGCGCTCGATCAGCACGTCGACCGCCGCCTGCGCGCTGGCCACGAGCTGCTCGCGGAAACTGTCGTTGGGCAGCGCCTCGCCCTCGCCCACGATCGGCATCTTCGGATCGTCGAACACGGCATAGCCCAGCGCCAGGTAGGGCAGCGGGCCCCAATAGCTCACGCGGTTGAACTCGTAGGGCGACTCGCGCACCTGCCCGGCCACAGAAGAATCCTTGTATTCGAGTGGGTAGGCCCACATCAGCACCGGCAGCGGGCCGTCGCCTTCTTCGTAGCCGGGCGGCAGGTAGAGCGTACCGCTGAGTTCCACGCCGTCGTCGCGTTGGTAGCGGATCAATTCCTTCTCGATGCCGGTCATCTGCGGGTGCGGGTGCGGAAACTCGCTGACCTGGGTGAGCGCATCGGACGACAGGTCGCGCAGGAAAAAGTTGGGCTGCTCGTCGCGCGCCTCGCGCAGGGTCAGGATGCGGCCGCCGGTCTCGTCCAGGACATCGACCACGCGCTCGTAGTAAGGCGCCTCGGACTGCCACAGGCGGGTGCTTTCCCCGCTGGCGACGTCGTAGCGGTCGAGGAAGGGGATGTTGCCTTCCGGCGAGGCGCCGTTGCCGGCCAGCAGGATGTGCTCGCCGTCGAAGGTGTGAATGACCGAGGTGCCGAATTCGCTCAGCGTACGGATCGGGTTGCCCGGGTCGTTGTAGGCGTCGTTGTAGCTGCGCTCCTGGAACAGCACCGGCTCGCGCTCGGGATCATCCGGAGCGATGATCCAGGTGCGCAGCTTGCGGTCGGCAAAGCGCCACTCCGTCAGCACCGCCAGGCCGTTGTCGGCCCAGTCGAGACCGGCGAAGCGGCGCTCGGTACGGGCCAGAATCTCGGGTGCTTCCTCGAAAGGCGCGGGCCAGTGGAAGACATGGTCGTGATAGTCGACCTCGGTGGACATGTCGCCACCGTCCTGGGCCTCGGCCCAGACCAGGGTGGCGGGCGCGTCGGCGCGCCACTGGATGCTGCGCCGCCCGGTTTGCACCGAGTCGAAACCCTTGGGTATGTCCTCGGCCGAAGGCAGATCTGCCACCAGGGTGACCGTGTTGCCCGCGGCGTCCCAGACCTGCGAGCGTCGCGCGAAGCGATAGTAGGGCACCGAATACGAGTAGGGCTGCTGCAGCGACTCGACCAGCAGGTAGCGCGTGTCCGGCGAGGAATCGAAATTGATGAACAGGGCCGGCTCGCCCAGTTCGGTGACCTCACCGTCAAGGTTCACGCGTGCCAGCTGTCCGGTGGCCAGGAAAGTGAAGCGTTCGGCATCCAGCGGTGTCTCGAGCAGGTCCTGGTAGGTGCGCACCGGCGCCTTGCTTTCGGGATCGGTTTCCTGGATCTGCGGGGCGATCGTTTCGACCGAAGGCTGCGGCAGTTCGCCGCCATGATTGACGGCCATGTTGATCAGCAGCCCCTTGCCATCCGGCAACCAGGTATAGGGTCCGGAGAGTACGCCGTTGAGCGGTCGATCGGACAACTCGCGCGCCTGCCCGCTGGCGACGTCGTAGATCCACAGCGTCCGCTTGTCGCCGCGTTCGAGCGTGAATGCCAGGTGATTCGAATCCGACGACCACGACGGCGCGTGGATGGCGCCCTCGGGCAGCCCCGCCACCGGCCGGCGTTCGCCGGTTTCAAGATCGTGCAGGACGAAGTTGTTGTAGCCGGTCGAGCGCGAGCGCGCAAAGGTAGCCGGCGTGATCCGCAGCCCGGCCAGTTTGAGCTCCTCGCGTGCCAACTCCGCCAGCGGTACCACGCGGTTCCATTCGAAGGCGGCCAGCCAGCGATTGTCGGGCGAGACCGTCGAGGCCGGCTGCATGGGTGCATCGACCAGTGCGGTCAGGGCAGGATCGGGTTCGCGGAATTCATCCTGGGCAAGGGCCGGTGCGGCCAGCACAAGAAGAATCAGGCTCAGGGCAAACGCGCTTCGCATGGTGTTCAATCCTTCACGGTGAGTCTTCGGGTCGGGCAGTATAGCCAACCGGCGTGATGCCTGGCCAAGTCAGCCTTCGAGCAGGGCTTTGAGCGCAGCGATATTGTCCATGGCGTCCTCGGACGAAGTTTCGTCGCTGCCGTGGCGGGCCGGCCAGCGAATGGCGTCTTCGGGCAGTTCCTCGAGGAAGCGGCTGGGCGTGGTCTCGACCACTTCGCCGGCGCGGCGCCGGCGGCGGGCGTAGCTGATGTACAGGCGGCGCTCGGCCCGGGTGAGGCCGACATACATCAGGCGACGTTCTTCCTCGATGCTGTCCTCGTCGACCGATCGGGTGTGCGGCATCAGGCCTTCCTCGCAGCCGGCCAGCCAGACGCGTGGAAACTCCAGGCCCTTGGCGGCATGCAGGGTCATCAGGCGCACCATGTCGGCACCGTCGTGACGATCATCGTCGGGACCCGCCGCCAGCGACACGCGCGCGATCAGTTCCTCGCCGGAGTTGACGTCGGCGCTCAGGCGCTCGACCCAGCCGGTGAGATCCTTGATCGATCGTCGGCGGCGATCGGCCTTCTTCGGATCGTCGTCGGTCTCGATCAGCCATTCGATATAGCCGATGTGTTCGATCATCTCGGCGAAGGCCTCGCCGATACTGTTGCGCTCGGCCCGGTCGTTGAAGTCGATCAGCATGTTGGTGAAGGCGCGAAAACCGCGCTGGGCCTGGACCGGCAACTCGGACTGGAACATCGGGTCGATGGCCGCCTCGAACAGGCTCTTGTGCGTGGCATCGGCATAGGTCGCCAGGCGCGACATCGCGCCCGAACCCAGCCCGCGCCGCGGTGCGTTGGCCACGCGCATGAAAGCCGGGTTGTCCTCCGGATTGACCAGCAAGCGCAGGTAGGCGAGGCAGTCGCGGACCTCTCGCGCGTCGAACCAGCTCGGTCCACCCGAAACCACGTAGGGCAGGCCGTACTCTCTTAATTGCTGCTCGATCGCGCGGGCCTGGAAGTTGGAGCGGTAGAGCACGGCGCAGTCGCCGTAACGGGCGTAGCCGCCGTGGACCTCGGTGACGATCGCCCGCGCGATCGACTCGGCCTCATCAGCCTCGTCGGCGTACTCAGCAATCTCGATCTTTTCGCCCGGGCCGTGCTCACTCCACAGCTTCTTCTCGAACTCGTGCGGATTGCAGCTGATGACCGAATTGGCAGCGGTCAGGATATGGCCGGTCGAACGGTAGTTCTGCTCGAGTTTGACCACCGCGAGATCCGGCCAGTCGGACTTGAGACTGACCAGGTTCTCCGGGCGCGCGCCGCGCCAGCCATATATCGACTGATCATCGTCGCCCACCGCGGTAAAGGCCCCGGTGTCGGCGGCCAGCATGCCGAGCAGACGGTACTGCGCCTCGGAGGTGTCCTGGTATTCGTCGACCAGCAGGTACTTGAGCTTGTGCCGCCAGCGGGTTCGCAGAACGGGATCCTCGAGCATCTTCGCCGGTAGCGCGATCAGGTCGTCGAAGTCGACCGCGTTGAGTGCGGCCAGGCGCTCCTGGTAGCCGGCGTAGATTTCGGCCGCGCGGGCGGCATTCTCGCTGCTGGCCGCCGCATGCGCCTGTTCGACGTTCAGGCCGGCGTCCTTGTAACGCCCGATGCCCGCCTGCACCGCGTAGACCATGTCGTTGGGTGCACCCGAGGGCAGCAGCTCACGCACCAGGTCGCCGGAGGTGTGCTGGTCGAGAATACTCAGCCCCTTGCGCCGGCCGACCGCTTCGGGCTCCGAGCGCAGGATCTGCCAACCCAGGGAATGAAAGGTCGAGATGGTCAGGCCATCGATCTTCTTGCGGCCCAGGCGCTTGGAGATACGGCTCTTCATCTCCCGCGCGGCCTTGTTGGTAAAGGTAATCGCCGCAATCTCGCGCGCGCCGTAATGACCCTTGTCGATCAGCCAGGCGATCTTCTCGGTAATCACCCGCGTCTTGCCCGAACCCGCGCCAGCCAGCACCAGCAGCGGCGAGTCGATATGCGTGACCGCAGCCTGCTGGGCGGGGTTTAGTTTGAGGGTGGGTTTGGGCATGGGGGCGGCATTGTAGCTTGCCCGCCCCGTTTGCGGGTGGGTGGCGGGTGGCTCGCCTGTTTCGCTGCCGCAGGGTTGGCTGATGTCACCGGTCGCTGTGGCGCCCTCGACAAGTCAAAGGCGGTTTCGCCCGCCTGCTCCGCAGGCGCTGGTTTGGCTGACGCCACCGGCCGCGGCGCGGGCCTCGACAAGTCAACTTCTGTTCCGCCCGCCCGCTTCGCGGGCTGATGGCGGGTAACTTTTTTCCCGCGCGAAAAAAGTCACCAAAAAACGCGCTTAAAAGCAGGCGGTTACGTCTCAATAACCTTCAGGCGGAGTGGCTTCACGGACTGTGACTGGGGCTTTGATTGGGCCCGGCTGCCGAACATGCTGGCTTGCGATGACGTCTGCAGCGGCCCGCATCTAGCACTACGACTTCGAGTGACGTTCCACCCTAGGGGCTTGACCCATCCTCAATCGAAGCCGACCCCGATCGAGGTCGTGCTGTCTGGGTGCGGGCTACGAAAAGGCTTTATCGAAAACGCCATGTTTCACGACCGAGCATTAGCGAAGGCAAGAGCAGTATCTCCGTTAAGCCCCGGAGCCATCTGGTGCTGCGGACCAACCGCGTCTTCTAAGAGCGTTTTTGGTGACTTTTGTCGCGACTGACAAAAGTTACTCGCCCAAAGAGCTTGCGAAGCAAGCCGGGCGAAATCGCTTTTGAAGTGTCGAGGCCACCACTGCGCCCAGTGGCAACAACCAATCCAACGCCAACAACACCCGCCAAAGCAAGCGGCCCGCCGGCCCGCCACCCGGCCCCCACCCCGAAAACGATATACTCCCCCCATGCATTTCCTCCTCCCCCTGACCGCCCTCCTGGCAGCGTTAGTCACCAGCGCGCCGGCGTCTGGTGCCGACATCACCCGCATTGAGCTGCAGCAGCGCGAGGACGTGGTGCTGCAGCACCAGCGCTTTGTCGGCAACACCCGCGCCCAGGCCAAGCGTTCGGGCGTGATCACGCGGGTACCGCAGCTCTACGTCTATTTCACGGACTACAGCACGGCCTGGCATTTGCACAGTTTCCGGCGCGGCTTCGAGCGCGAGTTGGCCCTGACCTACGACCACCAGCGACGCGAGCGCACGATGGTGGGGCTCGACCAGTTACTGGAGCGAACCCTCACGCCTCAAGGCGAAGAATTCACCCTGGAGGACCTGCCCCAGGCCGATATCTATCTGCTGGTTTACGAGCGGGCAGGCTGCGAGGACTGCGAACGGATAAAGGAGACCCTCGCCGACTGGCTCGCCGGGCGACCCGAGCTCAAAGCGGTCTGGATCGATGTCTGGCTGGGTCTGCGTACAGAACCCTGAGACACGAGCGCGATGGCCAAGCTGTACTTCTATTACTCGACCATGAACGCCGGCAAGACCACCGTCTTGCTGCAATCGGCCTATAACTACCTCGAACGCGGCATGCGACCGCTGCTGATCAGCCCCGGCATCGACGACCGGGCCGGCAAGGGCGTGATCCGCTCGCGCGTCGGCATCGAGCAGCCGGCCCTGGCCGTCGGCCCGGAGGACGACCTGTTCGAGTTGGTCCAGGGCGAGCTTGAGTCCGGCAACATCCACTGCCTGCTCGCCGATGAATCGCAGTTCTTCACCCGTGATCAGATCTACCAGCTGACCGAGATCGTCGACCGCCTCAGGATTCCGGTACTGGCCTTCGGCCTGCGTACGGATTTCCGCGGCGAACTGTTCGAAGGCAGCCAGTACCTCCTGGCCTGGGCCGATAACCTCAAGGAACTCAAGACCATCTGCCATACCGGGTCGAAAGCGACCATGGTGGTGCGCGTGGGCGACGACGGCTATGCCGTGACCGACGGAGAGCAGGTGGAGATCGGCGGCAACGAGCGCTACGTGCCGGTCTCGCGCGCCGAGTTCAAGCTGATCTTCTACGGCGGCAAGAAAGTGCGCGACTTCGAGCCGGTGCGGACCGAGAGCCAGCCCGACCTGCTCGACCCCTGATCACCCGCTACACCGCTGGCTCGACCGGCGTGGGCCGGGGCCGCAAGTAACGGCGATCAAGCCAGTAGCCGGCCGCGATGCCCACCGCCAGCGGGCCGAACCAGGCCAGGTGCTGGATGACTGTCGATCCCAGTTCCGGAACCAGGCGCATCAGGCCGATTTGCATGAAGGCGATGTGCGTGGCAACGCCATTGCCGATCATCGCGCCATAGTGTTCCTTCAGCCACCATTTCGGGCTCTGGGGGCCTTTGCGGAGCAGGTTCCAGGCGTCCCAGCCACCGAGCGGGCCGAGCAGGCCGAAGATGATCAACAGCCAGGCTTCGAACCACAGGCCCACAGTCACGACAGCCGTGCCGGCGACGGTCAACACGATGGCACTGAAGCGAAACCCCATACCGATATAGCGTTCGAAATCGCGCTTGCAGCGTACCGCCAGCCAGGCCATCCGGCAGGAGTGGCTAACCAGAATGACCAGGTAGGCGAGGAAGGTGGCGCCAATCCATTGGCCTTTGAGGGCCATCGACGCGGTCAGGGGAATGGCGGTCAAGATGACACCGATCATCGCTACCATGTAAACCTTGCCGACTCCTTTGTGAAGCGGCGATCCCTTCCTGGCCAGCCCGGCCGTCCAGAACGTGACCAGCGCAACCGTACCCACCAGGGCATGCGGCAGTGCGAAACCCGAAAGCAGTTGCGTGAATGTCATGTCCTTGTCTCCTCTGGTGAACGTGACCACAGGATCGACCACGGCGCAGGACCGTTCAGGTGCCGAAAGTCAGGAACGGCGGGTGCCGAAAGTCATGACTTTCAGCTATACGGTTGTGGTCGCGATTCGAGGCGGCTATACAGTGGGTATGAAATTTGACTGGAAACTCGCAGCGCGTGAATTGCTTGCAAGTCCGCTGGCCTGGGCCTCGTACCTGGCCTGGGCGGCAGTGTGGCTGACCGCCATGGCGGTCGTCGACCGACCCGGCCCCCTGCTCACCCTTGCCGACATCCTGCTGTTCGCCTTTCTGCTGTGCTGGATGGTCTGTCTGCTCGACGACCTGATTCCACGCCGTGTCTATGACGCTTCGCTGATCGCCCTGACGCTGCTGACCGCTTTGGCGTTGTGGTTCATCCCCGCCGGTTCAACGCCGATCCTGCTGATCCTGCTGGCCACGCAGTTCACCAACCGGCTTTCGCCCACATTTCTGGTGTTGTCCCTGGTTGCCGTCAATCTCTACTTCGCCGGCCTGATGATCGGGCCCTGGGGAATCAGCGTGCGCAATGCCGGCCTGACGATGCTGGGTTTCGTCGGCTTTCAGCTTTTTGCGGTACTGGTGATGCGCTATGCAAGGAAAGCCGAGCAGATGGCCGAGGATCTCCAGTCGGTCAACGCCCGGCTGCTGGCCACGCGCTCGCTGCTGGCCGAAACCGCGCGCGACCACGAGCGACTGCGCCTGTCGCGTGAACTGCACGATGTCGCCGGCCACAAGCTCACCGCTCTCAAGCTCAACCTGCGCGGGCTGGCCCGACGCCTCGACGACGATGCGGCCATGGAGGTCGGCAAGGCGACCGACCTGGCCGACGAATTGCTCCAGGACCTGCGCTCGGTCGTGCGTCACCTTCGCAATACCGAAGGCATCGATCTGGCCGAAAGCCTGCGCGAGGTGGCCCGACCCCTGCCGCGGCCGCGGCTGGAATTGCACCTGGACGAACACGCCCGCGTGCCGCGGGCGGACCAGGCCGAGGCGCTGCTCCGCACGGTCCAGGAAGCACTGACCAACGCCGCCCGGCACGGTCCGGCCGAGACCCTGCACGTGCGTCTCGACCGACACGCCGATCAACTGGTGCTGACGGCCGAGGACGACGGCGATTTCGACGGCAATGTCCGTCCCGGCAATGGCCTGACCGGCATGCGCGAACGCCTGGCCGAGCTCGACGGTACGCTCGAGATCTCGCAATCCGATCTGGGCGGCCTGAAACTGGTCGCCACCTTGCCCCTGGAGCTGAACTGATGACGATCCGCATCGCCCTGGCCGACGATCAGGCCCTGATTCGAGAGGGCCTGAAGTCGGTCATCAACGACCTGCCTGACCTCGAAGTCGTGATCGAGGCCGCTTCCGGCGAACCGTTGCTCGAGGCGCTGTCGGACGAGCCGGTGGATCTGGTGGTGTCCGATATCCGCATGCCCGGCATGGACGGCATCGAGCTGTGCCGCCAACTCAAGGACCGCAAGGATGCACCGCCGGTACTGCTGCTGACCACCTTCGACGACAGCCAGCTGATGCTCGCCGCCGTCGAGGCCGGGGCCCAGGGTTTCGCGCTCAAGGACATCTCGCCCGAAGACCTGGCCGAACTGGTCGCCGCCATCGTGCGCGGCGAAGGCCGGCTTCAGCCGATCAGTACCCAGGGCGTGGCCGAGCGCTATCCCTACCGCGACGACTCACCGCCGGTGGGCAGCTTTTCCGATCGCGAGATCGAGATCCTGCGCCTGATCGCCGGCGGCTATTCCAACAAGGAAATCGCACGCTCGATTCACTTGGCCGAAGGCACGGTCAAGAACTACGTCTCCGACATCCTCGACAAGCTCAACACCCGCGATAGAACGCGCGCGGTGCTGAAAGCCATCACGCTTCAGATCATTTGACCCAACCTGACGCCTCGGCCTGCTTCACCAGCCATTGTGAAAGATGGCGGATGCCGGTCTCTTTCACGCGCGAGGTCTTGCAGGCGAAATGGAATTCGTCGCCGGTGTTGAACTCGTGGGTGGGCAGGCGCACAAGGTCGGGGTCGGTGGCGGTATCGAGCATGTAGTCATTGGACAGGGCAATCCCCTGGTGATGACGCGCCGCTTCCTGGGCCAACAGCATGTGTGAAAAGTGCTGGACATGCGCATCGGCTGGGAGCCTCGCGTCACCAGCGGCGTACCAGCGCCGCCAGTCCTCGCCCGGACGCTCGAAGATGCTCGCCGCCGACAGCAGGGTAAAGCGTGACAACCACTCGGGGCGAATGGCGCCGCCACCTTTTCTGCGCACACCGGCTTCATCGAGTTCATCGCGGATGCGGTTCCAGTACTGGCGTGAGCAAACGGCGAACAGGCGCTCGACGTAGAGCCGCTCGGACTGGTAGCCACGTTGCTTGTAGCGAAAAGTGATGTAGCAATCGGCCAGGCGTTCGGACATCAGCGGCATGTCGGCCAGCATCTCGAGATCAATATCGAGCTCGGGATGCTGCCGCTGCAGATGCGGCAGGCGCGGAATCAGCCAGCTGACGGCAAACGAGCTGGGCACCGCCAGACGAATGCGCGAGTCGCTCACCCCCCGAAGCTGTTCGCTGGCGCGCTCGATCTGGGCCAGGGCCGGGGCGATGGCCTCGAGGTAACGCTCACCTTGTTCGGTCAGTGCGACACGGCGGCCGCCGCGATCGAACAGGCTCTCGCCCAGGTGGTCTTCGAGCTGGCGGATCTGGTGGGAGATCGCCGACTGGGTGACGTGCAGCTCCGCGGCCGCGGCGGAGAAGCTGAGCGTGCGGGCAACGGCCTCGAACACCGGCAGGGCCCTGAGCGGGGGCAGTCGCATTATCTAATTATCTAATATCAGATGAGTATTCATCATTTTACATAATGTAACACCACGCCCAGAATTCGTGCTTCGGTTCAAAGCGACGGTCCCGGCCAACCCCAGTGGTGTTTCCGGGACAAACGCTTTTTGATTGTTCACGCCCGAACAGGAGTCAAGGCATGTCGGGACGCACCGTCAACAGCGCTATCTTCCTGCTGGTCGTCGGGAATTTGCTGGCGATCTTCTCGGACACGCTGATCAAGTGGGCCAGCGGCGATATCGCCCTGTTCCAGTTCGTGGCGGTACGCCTGCTCTTCACGCTGCTGTTGCTCGCGCCCTTCCTGTCGCTGGTCGACTGGAAGAATTTCTGGGCTGGTTCGCGCGTGCACCTGGTTCGCGCGCACGTCGGCCTTGCCGGCATCCTGTGCATGGTGGTGGCGCTGGGCGCGCTGCCGCTGGCCACGGCCAATGCCATCTTTTACGCCGCGCCGGTCATGGTGATGATCCTCGGCGTGTGGTTCTTTGGGGAACGCCTGGGCCGTTCGAGCCTGATCGCGGTCGTCAGCGGCCTGGTCGGCGTGCTGATCATCCTGCGACCGACCGAAATGAACCTGGCCGGCTTCATTGCCCTGGGACTGGCCGTGGCGCTGGCGATCAACGCGGTACTGGTGCGCATGCTGCCGCGCGGGCAGTCGGTGGTGCACAGCCTGTTGCTCAACTACCTGTTCGCGTTGCCGGCAGCGCTGGTACTGGCCTTGATCGAGGGTGCGCCGATCGACTGGTCGGCGATGGGTGCGGCCTTCGGGTCGGCACTGTTCATCCTCGGCTACAACATGACGGTGATCCTGGCCTACCGCCACGTCGATGCCAACCAGGTCACCGCCTCGGAATATACCGGCATCGTCTGGGCCTTCGTGCTGGGCTGGTTGATTTTTGCCGAAGTGCCGGATCTGTGGTTCTGGATCGGTACCACGCTGATCGTCGTGCCGCTGCTGGTCCAGGCCTTACTGTCGGCACGACCGGCCAGCCGGCGCCGACTGGCTACCGCCGTGGGCGGATCACGCCGCGCCACCGACCGTTGGGCCGGCGGCAACGAACTCACTCGGCCGGCAAGCGCTCGCGATCGTGCTTGCGATGAAAATCCAGCGCCGGCCCGAGTGGCACGATGTAACTCGGATTGATGGTGTCGTGGCTGCCGTAGTAATGCCGCTTGATGGCCTCGAACTCGACCGTCTCTGAAATCCCCGGCACCTGGTAGAGCTCTCTCAGGTAGTTCGAGAGATTGGGATAGTCTTCGATGCGCCGGATGTTGCATTTGAAGTGCCCGACATAGACGGCGTCGAAACGAACCAGGGTGGTGAACAGGCGCCAATCGGCCTCGGTGATTCTCGGCCCGCAGAGGTAGCGATTCTCGTCCAGTCGTGCTTCCAGCTCGTCGAGTGTTTCGAACAGCGGGATGACCGCTTCCTCGTAAGCCTCCTGGGTGGTGGCAAAGCCCGTCTTGTAGACACCGTTGTTGACGTTGGTGTAGACCTTTTCGTTGACGGCGTCGATCTCCTCGCGCAAATCCTCGGGATAGTAATCACCTTCGGCCGCGCCGACCTCATCGAAGGCGGAGTTGAACATGCGAATGATCTCGGCCGACTCATTCGACACGATCGTGCCTCGTTTCTTGTCCCACAGCACCGGTACGGTGACGCGCCCGCTGTAGTCGGGCTTGGCCGCGGTGTAAACCTGGTGGAGAAATTCAGCATTGTGGATCGGGTCCGGTGTGACCTTGTAGCCGTCCTGAAAGGTCCAGCCATTTTCACGCATCAGTGGGTTGGCCACCGAAATCGGAATCAGCGACTCGAGCCGTTTGAGCTTGCGGAAAATGAGTGCGCGATTGGCCCAGGGACAAGCCAGCGCGACGTAGAGATGATATCGGTCGGGTTCGGCCTTGAACCCACCCTCGCCGGTGGGTCCGGCCGAGCCGTCGGGCGTGACCCAGTTGCGGAACGCTGCGGCATCGCGTTTGAAGCGACCGCCGGTGGAGTCGGTGTCATACCATTTGTCGTGCCATTCGCCATCGACGAGAAGACCCATGGACGTACTCCGCATTGAATTGCCAACGGCAATGGTAACAACACCGCCGCGCAACAGACCGATTCAATGCTCGAGGATACGCTGACACAGTTGTCCCGCGGCATCCTGATAGGGTCCGCCGAACAGGTTGGCATGGTTGAGCATGTGGTAGAGCTTGTAATAGAGGCGCCGGATCTCATACCCCTGCGGCAAAGGCCAGGCTTCCTCATAGGCACTAAAAAAGGCTTCGTCGTATCCGCCGAACAAATGCGCCATCGCCAGGTCGCACTCGCGGTCGGCGTAGTGTACGGCCGGGTCGAAGATGACCGGCTCATCGCCGGGAAGGCTGGCGGCATTGCCACGCCAGAGATCACCGTGAATCAATGACGGCTCTGGCTGGTGATTGGCAGCCACAAGGTCCCAGGCCGCCAGGGTCTCGGCTTTGAGTTCCCTCCAGCTGCTGTCGGGATACCGGCGGCGCAGGCGGTCGAACTGCGGTGCCAGGCGATGCTGTCCGAAAAACTCTCGCCAGTCCTCGGTGAGAATATTGATCTGCGGCGTTCGACCAATGTAGTTACCACGATGCCAACCGAAGGATTCGCCGGTACTTCGGTGCAGCTCAGCTAGCTTGTGGCCCAGCCGGGCATCGCAAAGGCGCGAACGTTCTCCCAATTGAAGATACTCGAGTGCCAGCCATCCGAATTCATCTTGAATCCCCCGACGGAGAACGCCGGGAACGCGGATACAGCCGCTTTCGGCCAGGGCTTTCAGCCCATCGGCTTCGGCCGACAGCAGTCCGGCCTGATCCAGCGGCAGGACCTTGAGAAACACCCAGCCTGTCGTGGCCTGGAGAACATAAGCCTCGGCTATGTCGCCGCCGGAAATCGGTTTGAATTCGAAGTCGTGCTCGTCGAGCCCGAGTTTTCGGGCGACGGCGTTTGCCTGTTCAAAATCAAGCGGCACGGTTCTCCGCTAACCGGCGACGTAGCGTTCGAGCTGCTCGATCAACTGCTGTTGGTCTCCGATCACGGCATTGACCAGATCACCGATCGAGACCACGCCCAGAAGCGCGTCATTTTCGACCACCGGCAGGTGGCGAATTCGTTTCCCCGTCATCAGGGCAAGGCCTTCCTCGGCTGAAGCCCTGGGTGAAATGGTGATTGCGGGCGACGAACAGATTTCGCTGACTTCAGTATCGCGCGAGGACCGGCCCTCCAGAATGACCTTGCGTGCATAGTCGCGTTCGGAAACGATGCCGTGGAGCTTGCCCTCGTCGAGCACCACCAGGGCGCCGATCCCCTTGGTCGCCATCAGGCGAATGCTGTCGTAGACCGTGGCCTCGGGACTGACGGACCAGATCTGGTCTCCTTTCTCGGCGAGAATCTGTCGAATCGTGTGCATGGCCATCACCCTTGCTTATTGGTCGATTTCGAGTATAGGCCTGCGATCAGCCTGTCGGCAAATGAGCGACTACTTGCCAATGCAGAAACTCGAAAAGATCCGACCGAGCAACTCATCGCTCGTCATCCGTCCGGTGATTTCGCCCAGGGACTCGGCGGCCAGGCGAAGTTCCTCGGCCAGCAACTCACCCGATCCGCTGGCAATCAACTCGGCCTGACCGCGCTGGAGATGCTCGCCCGCCGTGGTGAGGGCATCGACGTGGCGCTGACGGGCCGAGAATTCGCCGCCGCCGGATTCGGACAGCCCCAGCTCTTCAATCACGAGGGACTCGAGCAGGTCCAGACCCGCGCCGGTTTTCGCCGAAACCCGTACGTGGCGGCCCTCACGAGCGGCGGCCTCGCCGACAAGATCAATCTTGTTGTCAATGCGAATCAGGGGCACGGACTCGGGCAGACCCGGCAGGGGGTGGGCTTCGGGCGCGGTGGCATCAACCACCCAGAAGATCAGGTCGGCCGACTGCATTTCGCGCTCGGCCCGGCGAACGCCTTCGGATTCAATCCGGTCGCGAGTTTCGCGGATGCCGGCAGTATCCGCCAGGGTGACCGGCAGCCCGGCAATGGTGATGGTCTCGCGCAACACATCTCGCGTCGTTCCGGGAACCTCGGTAACGATGGCCGCATCGTGGCGGCTCAGCGCATTGAGCAGGCTCGACTTGCCGGCATTGGGCCGGCCCACAATCGCGATGCGCACACCACTGGAGAGCAGCCGGCCGGTGCCGGCACGGGCCAGCAGGTCACTCTGGCGCTGTCGCAATTCATCCACGCGCCCGGCCACTTGCCCATCGGCCAGAAAATCGATCTCCTCATCGGGAAAATCGAGCGCGGCCTCGACCCAGACCCGCAGCTCGACCAGGGCTTCGACCAGTTCATCCACCTCTTTCGAAAACGCGCCTTCGAGGCTTCGGTGAGCGGCCCGGGCCGCCGTTTCGGTCGCCGCCGAAATCAGGTCAGCCACTGCTTCGGCCTGCGCCAGGTCCATGCGATCGTTGACAAAGGCGCGCTGCGAAAACTCCCCCGGTCCGGCCCGCCGGGCGCCGGCAGCAACGCAGGCCCGAACGATCAGTTCGAGCGCCACTGGCGAGCCATGGGCGTGAAGTTCGACGATGTCTTCACCAGTGAAGGAATTCGGCTGCGGGAAGTGGATGACCAGACCGGTGTCGAGGGTTTGGCCCTGCGTATCCCGGATGGCGCGCAAGCCCGCCTTTCGGGCTTCCGGCAGGGAGCCGCTAATGCGTTCGGCAATCTGCGCACTGTCCGGTCCCGACAGGCGGATGACACCGACACCGCCCTGGCCCGGGGGGGTGGCGATGGCGACTATTGTGTCGGTGTTGGTGTTCATGGTTTTTGATTTTGCCATGTGGTGGTTGCTTTCGCCTGCTGCGTCGGCGCAAGATTGGCTGTCGGCACCGGTCGCCGTGGGGGCCTCGACAAGTCAAAGGCGGTTTCGCCCGGCGCGCTTCGCGCGCTCTTGCGGCGAGGTACTTTTTTGTCGCGCCAAAAAAGTACCCAAAAAAT